>JACPWC010000063.1 GCA_016197225.1 Chloroflexota bacterium | reverse complement strand
TGCAGGGGGAGATCTCGCTCAAGGCCGCCGGCTCGTTTCCGGGCTTATTAGATAACGTGAGGGTCTCTGCGGGTGGGCGCGAACTCTTTCTAGAGGATTTCGAGGAATTCCCTGAGGGAGCACTGGATGGACAACTACCGCACAACTGGAAGCTCAAAGACGGGAAGGCTTTTGTCGGGCAGGGGATGCTCAATATTCTGGGCAGTGCAAAAATGACCCGTGCCGACCAAACCTGGAAAAACTTTCGCCTGGAGGCAGATCAGGCGAATACGATCGCCAAAGGTGAAAGTATCCAAATAGGAGGAGATACCTTCTCCCGTTTTTCCTTCAACCTCGCCGCGCCAACCCAACAAGCCCTCTTGAACTGGGAGTTTTCCCCTCCTGGGGAGCTGGGGCTTGAGCCGCAGGGAGACAGTCTTTCGCTGCCTATCCTGCTCATGGACTGTGTATTCTACCGCTTGAGTCTGGAGGCCCTAGATGGCGTGGTCAATGCCTCGGTGAAGGATCCCGTGCTCTGGGGGGATACGAGCGAAGGCCCGGTTGGGTACCTCTGGAGCAGCCTGGCACTGGTGGGGGACCTCCTGGCTTTTACCAGGGGGGACCAGATTTACCTCCTAACCCAAGAGGGGAAGCTAGTTTCCCAGTCCAAGTTCGCAGCTCCAGTCAGCGAGATCCGGGTTTGGCAGAACCCAAAGGATGGCGCGCCGTGGGTCGGGGTCTGTGTGCCCGATCTCGACCAGATCTTAATGGCTCGGGTTCCTGCGAGCAATCCTTCGAGCTGGCCTCGCCGCGTGTCTCCCGATCTGGGTTTCGCGATCGGTCCAGGACTGGGCTCCTCTACAGATTTTCTGTACTACCCAACTTCCTTCGCGGTGGGGCCAGACGGACGCTGCTATGTGCTGGACGCCGGCAACGCCCGGGTCGTGGTCTTTGACGCGGACAGGCAGGCTCTCACGCAGTGGGGGCACAAAGGCAGCGGCGAGGGCGAGTTCGATTTTGGCAAAAGAGCGGACCACTTCGCCGGCAGCATCGCCGTGGACAGCGAGGGGTATATCTATGTGCTGGATGTGTTCAACCAGCGGATCCAGAAGTTTGCGCCGTGAGGGAGCAACTACTTGGGCAGCAGACGCCGGCGCATAAACAGCCGCACTTTGCGGGCGGCACTCAGGACAGCTGGAACTTCCTCTGGAAGGGCATCCTGGCCTGGATAGCGAAACAGGACCGAATAGGGATCGAGTTGCAAGCAAGGCTCGCGGAGGGGCTCAAAGGATGCATCGCAGGACACCCCTAGATCCAGCAGCACTATGAGATCGTGTATTCTCGGTGGAGAAATTTTTCGACTGATGAGATATGCCTTCAAGTACTTTTCAGCGCACTGCTGGGCGTGGAAGCAGATCAGGTTGGGAAGCGGATGCCGCTTGCGGCGGTTTAAATGGACCGCGCCGGCAAAGTCCTCTTCGGCCTTGGCTATCCATTCCCGGACTTCTTCATGGACGCGCATAGAGGACCCACCCCTGCTCGACAGCCTCGCGCATAAAGGAGTCCACCCGCTTGAGGTCGCGAGCCAGCTCAGCGGGAGTACGCACGATGAGGTCTACGGGAAAAGGCCGGGGCGAGAGCAGGCGCGAGATACCCACTATGCGCTCAGCCGGCCGGGCCTCGGTATCCATGACAATCAGGAGGTCCACGTCGCTGGCCGGCCCTGGAGCACCATAGGCATGCGAGCCGAACAGGATGATCTGCTGAGGGTCGAATGCGGAGATGATCTGGTCTATAGCCTGGTGGAGCAGAGACTCGGCCACAGGAACGCCTCCCGGCAGCACACCAGGGGCGACAGATTTTCTCAGGGGAGCGGTAGTTGCTCTCCGGATTTTGGCAGAGGCAATGTTCATACACTCATCGTCGGGAAAATGGACGCCAGCAGGTCTTGAGGCAATGTAAAATGTCCTTTATACCCTGTCAAGAATTCAGCCCCAGGCTGCTGCAGGAGGAGATATGAGGCGGATTGTCTACAGTTGGTTCAAGGTGCTGGTCGCGCTGCTCCTGGCGCTGCTCTCCTGCCACGACGCCCCGCGCACCAACCCCTTTGACCCGGCCCTCACCCCGGCAGTGGAGCTGCAGGTGGCCCTCGACGACACCGCCGGCACCGCCACCCTCACCTGGACCCGGTATGAGGGACAGCAACCCTTCCGCGAGTACCGGGTGCTGCGCAAGGTGCCGGGGCTGGAAGCCGTGGATACCCTGGTGTCCATCCCGGCGGTGGAGCAGATCACCTTTGTGGACACCACCCTGGCGCCCGACACCGACTATCTCTACCGCGTGTCCGTGGTGAACAGCAGCGGTTACGCGGTTTCCTCGCAAGAAGAAGAAGCGCGGCCCTTGAGTCTGCCGAAGGTGCAGTTGCTAGAGACGCAGTTGGATTCCAGGACCGCCACCGCAGCGCTGCGGTGGACGCGCTATCAAGGACCGCGCTTCAAGGCATATCAGGTGTTGCGCCGCATAGCAGGACTGACTCCTCAGATGATCGCCGAGAAAACGGCTATCGCCGACACCTCCACGGTGGACAGCGGTCTGGTGGGGAACACCGAGTACTTCTATCAGGTGTTGGTAGTGACTGCGCGGGGGGAGGAATTGCCCAGCCAGGAGCGGAGCGGAGCCTTCCATCAACTGCTGGCCACCTGGTCGCTGGGAGCAGAGGTGCAATCTCAGGGGCGGCTCTACGTGGAGCCTGGAGATCGGATCGCAGCGCTGGTATACCGTGAGGGTAGACCGTGGATCCTCTCCTTTAATCCAGAGGGCCGATCCCTGGAAGAATGGAAGGTATCCGTTGTAGCTCCCCTCGGTGAATTTTTCAGCTATGCTGATGGAGCTACCAGTCTGAATCCAGAGGGGCAGCGATTTTTCGGGCTGAGTGTGGTTAATGATTTTGGCATCCTGTCCTTCGAACCGGACGGGCAACCCCTTGTGCAGGAACGAGCCCTGTTTACCGACGCTTTCCCCGATCTCAGCGACACGGAAAAGGAGGTGCAGGGGGAGATTTCATTCAAAAACGGCGACGCGTTTGCGGGGGGCTTCATAGATAATGTGAGGGTCTCTGCGGATGGGCGCGAACTCTTTCTAGAGGATTTCGCGGAAGTCCCTGAAGG
>JACPWC010000062.1 GCA_016197225.1 Chloroflexota bacterium | reverse complement strand
GTTTGACAGCGACAATATCTCACCAGTGAAAGATCTAGCAGCCCCAGAAAGGCTTAATTTTTTCGTTCTCATGCTACTTCGAGCCGGATTCATTTCGAAACGAGTCATCACCGACTTCGTCAAGAACCAGGGCTGGGCGTAGTTTAGAAATAAGAATTCAGAAGTCATGGCGGGCCTCTTTTAGAGGCCCGTTTTGATTCGGGGGTCGGTTATAATCCAGCCTATGACTCAACCTGCCAGGCCGGCCAAACGCTGGCTCACCGCGCCCGCCCTCTCGCCTGAAGTCGAAGCCGCACTCACCAGCTATCACCCCGTTCTACGCCAACTGCTGTTCAACCGCGACAACTACACTGCGGCAAAAGCCGACTCCTTCCTCAACGCCAAACCGCCTGCCGACGATGACCCGTTCCGCATCACTGACATGAGCCTGGCGGTGGAGCGCATTGAGTCGGCCATCGGCAACCATGAGCCGGTTGCCGTTTATGGCGACTACGACACCGACGGTGTGACCGCCACCGCATTGTTGGTGCAGGTGTTAGTCACCCTCGGCGCAGACGCGCGACCTTACATCCCCAACCGATTCGACGAAGGCTACGGGCTGAACAACGACGCGCTCGACAAGTTGAAGGGCGAAGGAGTCAAACTGGTAGTGACGGTTGACTGTGGAATCCGGTCGGCGGCGGAGGCGGATCATGCGAAGCGGATCGGCCTTGATCTGATCATCAGCGATCATCACCACGTCGGCGAAGCGTTGCCTGCGGCCCTGGCCGTTATCAACCCCAAGCGCGAAGGCGACAACTACGAAGAAAAATTTCTGGCCGGAGTCGGGCTGGCTTACAAGATGGCTCAGGCGCTGGTGCGGCGGCGCAACCCACAACCCATCAACGGCAGTGACGTGCTGGATTTGGTGGCGCTGGGCACGGTGGCCGACCTTGCGCCACTGACGGGCGAGAACCGGACACTGGTGCGAAACGGACTTAAAGTGTTGAACAAGGCCAGGCGCGAGGGCGTGAAGTCGCTCATGCAATTGGCCGGCGTCAAAGCCGGGGCGGCGGACGCCGGGACTATTGGCTTTGTGCTCGGCCCGAGGCTGAATGCGGCCGGGCGGCTGGAGTCGGCGCTGGCGGCTTATGACTTGTTGACGGCGACGGATGTGTTCAAAGCCAATCAATTGGCGTCGCAGTTGAACCAGCAGAACCGCGATCGGCAAGACCAGACGAAGCAGATCACGGCCCATGCGCGGGAAATTGCGCTGGCCGACGATCCCGAAGCGCCGTTTTTGTTTGCGGCGCACGAGAGTTACAACGAAGGCGTGGTTGGGCTGGCGGCGGCGCGGCTGACCGAGGAGTTTTACCGCCCGGCGGCGGTGGCGCGGATTGGCGACAAGGACACCAAAGGCTCGGCGCGAAGCATCAAAGAATTTCACATCACCGAAGCGCTGGACTCGTGCCGTGACCTGCTCATCCGGCACGGCGGGCATGCGGCGGCGGCGGGCTTCACCCTGGCGAACGAGAACGTGGCCGGGCTGGCCGAACGTTTGCGGCAATACGCCGCCGACAAGCTGGCGAACGTAGATTTGCGCCCGGCGCTCAGAGTGGACATGAATGTTCAGCCGGGCGAGTTGTCTTTGGAACTGGCCTTAGCCTTGCGGCAGTTGGAGCCGTGTGGTTACGGCAACCCGGCGCCGCTGTTTTCGGCGCACGATTTGGAGGTGAAATATCCGAAAGCTATTGGCGCCGACGGCTCTCACCTCAAGCTTTATCTTTCGGACGGCACAAGCAAGGTTGAGGGCGTCGCCTTCAGGCAGGCGCACTGGCTAAAGAACATGCCAAACCGGGTGGACGTGGTTTATGCGCTGGAGTTGAACGAGTGGCAGGGCGAGACGAAGTTGCAGATGAATGTGAAGGATTTGAGGAAGAGTATTGTATGAAACTTCAAACGTCAAACGTGAAGTGTCGTTTGACGTTTGTCGTTTGACGAGTAGAGAAGAAGGCCGGTCAACACTAGCAGGCCGGCAATGGTGATGATTGCGCCAACTTTCAGGCTCGTCGGCTGGAAGTGGAAGGCGATGGTGTGCGCGCCGGCGGGGATGGCGACGGCGCGGAAGAGGCCGTAGGCTTTGGTGATTTCGGCGGGCTGGCCGTCCACCGTGGCGAGCCAGCCGGGGTAATCTGTATCTGTGAGAATAAGTTGGCCGGGCGTGTCGGTCGTTGTTTGGACGACCACATGCTCGGCTTCGTATTTAAGGACGGAGGCAGTGCCTGCAAGCGCAGGGGCGAAACATGTTTCGCCCTTACAAAGGTTGGAGACGATGAAGGCGCGAGGCAGGACATTCAGGTTTTCGTAAATCTTCACGTCGCCGGAGTGGGCGAGGCGGTAAGGGCCGAGGGTGAGCGATTGAAAGGCGTCGGCGCGTTCGTCAATCAGGCTTGCGCCGCGCACGGTGAGTGAGGAGTCACTGGTGAGGGTGAGGGCGGTCACTCTTGAAGGGCGGTCGAAGGGGAGGCGAAGGGCGGGTTGGTTTTGGTTATTGGTTATTAGTAAATTGGCGGTTGAACCGTCGTCAAAAGTGATGTGAGCAGTGCCGCCGACCGAGTCAGGGGTTAATACGAGTCCAAGAGCGGTCGCTTGAAAGTTGGGGATGTGGCCGAGGGTGAGCGGTTCGTCAGGCGTGACGGTGAAGGTGGACTGCAAATCGTAGAAGATGTTGTCCACCCAGGCGTCGCCGGTTTTGTCGGTGATGATCCAGCGGGTGTTGGTGAGGTTGAGGAGCCAGTTGGGCGGCACGGCGGTGAGCAGTTGGCGCAGGCGGCCATCGGTTTGAGCGGGCACCGGGCCGAAGTTGGCGGCGAACTCGGCGTACTGGCGCAAGGGCAAGATGCCGCCGTCGTAGCCGTCCACCGCCGGAACTTGCCAGGTGAGGGGCAGGTTGGGCGAGAGCACTTCTTTGTGTTTGGTGGCAATGATGGCGTCGTACACGTCCTCCGGCGGCAGTTGCGAATCCCATTCGCTGTGAAGCTCGGCGAGGTCGCCGGGGTCGAACTCGAGCGCGGAGAGCGAGAGGAAACGTGCTAGGGGAACCGTCTCTGTTTTAGCGGCTAACAACTGCGTCATGGCCGGGCGGATGCTGGCGTAGGCGTCGGGGGTGGTGAGGTGGTTGAGGGGGAGAGATGTTGAGGCGATGAGAAGTTCGACGATTGCGAGGAGCGATATTGCGTATTGCGTATTCCGTATTGCGTGCTGAGTAAAACGTGAAACGACAAACGACAAGGCGAGGGGCGCGAGCCAGAGGGCAAGGTCGAGCGGGGCGGGGAGGCCGATGGGGCCGAGTTCGCCGGGAGGGGTGAGGTTGGCAGAGAGGAAAGAAAGGGAGATGAGGAGAAGGGGGGAAAGGGAGATAAGCGCCCAATTTTTGATTTTTGATTTTTGATTGCTGATTGCTTGAAGGCCGTAACCGGCCAGGATAGCCGAGCCAAGTGTCCCGAGGACAAGCCAACGGGCCGGGACGCGAAAGAGGTTGAAACCGGGGACGAATTTAGCGAGCAACAAATAGAAGGGGTTGTATCCGCCAATGGCGAAGAAGAGGCCGACGCCGGCAAGCACAGCGGCGAGTTGGACGTTCCGATTGCGACGCAAGTCTGTGAGGGCAAAGGCGGCGAGAAATAGTGGGATGACGCCGACATAGCCGACAAACTCGGAGAAGAGAATGCGGCTGTAGCCAGGGAGCAGGGCGCGGCCCAGCAGGAGCGGGTTGAGGGAGAAGGAGACGGCTTCGTTGAGGGGCAGGCCGCCGCCGCGAAGCGAGAGACGGGAGAGTTCGAAAGTGGGGAAGAGTTGGATGGCCGCAAGGCCAAAAGCAAGAGCAATGCCCAATGCCCAATTCACAATGCTCAATATTGACTTCTTCATTGAGAATTGCGCATTGAGAATTGTGCATTGAAGGGCGACAAGCCCGCAAGCAACAAGGGTAATGAAGGCGGTTTGAGTGTGGCCGGCGGTGAGTTGGAGGGCGATGAGAAGTGACAGGATGACAAGGTGAAGGGGTGACAAGGTGGCTGGCTTGCCGGGCTGTGTGACTTTGTAAGTGAACAGTAAAGCTAAAGGTAACCAGGCCAGGCCCTGGAGTTGGTTGACGTGTTCGATCTGGGCAAGCAGGTAGCCGCCGAGGGCGAAAACGGCGGCGGCGAAAGTGGCCGGGAAAGACTCCAGTTCAAAGACTTTGCGGGCGAGGGTGTACGCGCCCCAGGCGGCGATGATGAGGTGGACGACGATGCTGATCTTCAACGCAACCGGCGCGGAGAAAAACATGAGCGGCCAGTTGAGCGGGTAGAACACGCCCGCCTGCGAGTTGGCGAGGAATGGCACGCCCATGAAGAGAAAAGGGTTCCACAGCGGCAGGCGGCCCGCCAGAAGACTCTGAGCGCGATAGTCCCAGTAGGGATAAAAGTAGAGCAGGGTGTCGCCGCGGGCGAAGATCAGGTTGGTGAAAGCGGCCTGGCGGAGGAAGAGCAGGACGAGGGCGGCGAGGGTGAGGAGAGGGAGGTAGCGGCGCACGGGATAATCAGGGAATAGTGAACAGTGGTCGGTGGTTAGTGGTCGTCGGTTTGAGTTGGTAGAGAGTGAAGGAGAGCGAGCCGTCACGGCGATGTGTCGTTTGAATGGGTTCGACGGTGAAGCCGGCGGCTTCGATGGCGGCTTTGGTCTTGGCAAAAGACTCCCATGAGGGCGAGACGATGTAGCGCGGCGACGTTGCGCCAAATGCTCGCAGGTCGTCGGCCAGCGATTCCGGGCCGGGCATCCACACCATGTAGGTTGGGCCGTCGAAAAGATAGAAGCCCAACTCCCAACTCAGCCAGTGATCGTACAACACTGAGCCGGGCGGAACCTGACGCAGAGTGTCGGCGATCTCGTCAATGCCGTCGTACGCGCCGTGGTCGCCGCCGATGGAGAAGCCGGAGCGGGCGGCAACTAAAGCAGACGGCAGAAGGATGAAGGATGACAGCAGGAGGATGAGGTGTATTGCGTATTTCGTATTGCGTAACGGAATACGAAATACGGGTCTCCCAGCTTGAGAGTGAAAAGACATTTTGGACGCTGGTGAACGCTGATTTTCGCGGATAAAAAAGAAAAATCTGCGTTCATCTGCGTGAATCTGCATCCCATTTCCCGTTAAAGTCGGGAGACCCCGAAATACGAAATACGCTAGGCGGTCAAGCACGCGGCCTAACAGCAAAGCAATTACCGGCGTGAGCGCCAACAAGTATCGATCCCAGACGTTGAAGGCCAGGAGCCAGTAGCCGGCCAGAAAGGTGAGAGTGAAGGCGGTGAGGGTGAAGTCGTAGACGGCGGCAAGAGAGCGGCGGCGGGTGAGGAGCAACAGGGGCAGGCCTAGAATCAAGGTGAGGTCGGCGAGGCGGGTGCCACTGAGATGTTGTAGAAGGTCGAGCCAGCCGGCGAGTCGCGGCCAGATTTCATTCGAGCGCACCAGCCGCCCAGGGTTGTTGTCGGCGTAGCCCTGAGTCCAAAATGAGATCGGCGCGTGGCGAATGTAATCCCAGAGAAAGATAATGGCGGCGCAGAAGATGATGGGTAGTGCAAATTGCGCCAGGAAGCGGGGGAGCCGGAGGGCGGTGGGGCGATTTGCAAGAAGTTGGGTGAGGCCGATGACGATGATGAGCGGCAAAAAAAAGAGGGCGGTTTGTTTGCAGGCAAAGGCCAGGCCGAAGGCGAGGCCGGCCCAGGTCCATTTTTGCCGGGTTGCCATGAGCATTGACCACAACAAGAAGGTGACCAGTAGTGTGTCGGTGAAGAGGGTGATGGCGAAGAGAATCGCCATGGGCGAGAGCGCAAGAACAAGCGCGGCCAGGCTTCCGGCGAGGCGGCCATAGAGGGCGCGGCCCAGTTGGTAAAGCAGGGCGATGCTGAGGACGCCGGCGAGCAGGAATGGCAGGCGAGCGCCGAATTCGGTGGGGCCGACGAGGGCCATGCTGGCGGCGGTGAGGTAGAAGGGCAGAGGCGGCTTGTCCACGACGACGGTGGAGAGCAGAGGGTCGCGGCCCGAGACGATAAGACGGGCGAAGGTGGCGTACAGAGCTTCGTCGGGGTGAAAGCGGTTTTGGGTGAGGGGGGCCACCCGCAAACCAAAGCCGAGAATCAGAAGGGCAAGAAAAATGAGCATAAAGGACTATGGCGATCATATCATGCTCGCTACCCGCTATGAATCGCGCGTGCTATAATCGCGCCAGTTTAATTGCCTGGAGGCAATAACGATAATGGTTAATCGCCCGCCTGCATCTCCACAACGCCCCGCCAGCGCGCCCCCGCGAACGGCGACCTCACCGCTTGTGACGCCGCGTGGAACCACCGGAGTCATTGCCAATGCGGCCCCGCGTTTCATTCCGCCGCCGATCACCAAAATTGAAGACACCGGCCTCAATCCGCTGGAACTGCAAAACCTGATTCTGAAAATTCTGTACTTCGGCGGTTTTCTCTCCGGTTTTCAGGTGGCCGAGCGCATTTGTCTGCCTTTTGCTGGAGTGATAGACAGCCTGCTGACGACGCTCAAGCGCGACAAGTTTGTGGAAGTGCAAACCAGTTCGCCGGGCACCGGGTTTGGCGAAGGCTCATATCAGTATGCCATCACCGGGGCCGGCATCACCCGCGCCCGCGAGGCGCTGGAGCGGAGCCAGTATGCCGGGCCGGCGCCGGTGCCGATTGCGGTTTACAACGACGCCATTCGCAAGCAGGCGATGGGCCGCCCCACCGTACATCAGCGCAACTTGCGCCAACTGCTTTCGACGATGGTGCTCTCGGACAAGATTTACAATCGCATCGGCCCGGCCATCAACTCCGGCACGTCCATGTTCATGTACGGCCCGCCCGGCAATGGCAAGACCACCGTCGCCCGCGCCATTGGCAACCTGATCTTGTCGGAAGATATGTTTATCCCTTACGCTCTCGACATCGAAGGGCAAACGGTCAAGCTGTACGACAGCGTGAATCACGAACGGGCCAAGGACGATCCGACGGACACGCAGCGCGTGGGCAAGCTGGACCCGCGCTGGGTGAAGATCAAGCGGCCTTTCATCGTCGTCGGCGGCGAGTTAACCCTGGCCGGGTTGGATTTGGTGTTCGACGATGTGAACAAGTTTTACGAAGCGCCGTTTCAGGTGAAGGCCAACGGCGGTATGTTCCTGATTGACGATTTTGGCCGCCAACAAGTGCGCCCGCGCGACTTGCTTAATCGCTGGATTGTGCCGCTTGAGAACCGGATTGACTATCTCACCCTGCACACGGGTCGCAAGCTGGATGTGCCGTTCGACGTGCTGGTGGTGTTCTCCACCAACCTGCCGCCGAAGGATCTGGTGGACGAGGCTTTTCTGCGCCGCCTGCGCCACAAGGTTGAGATCGGCGATCCCAGCTACGAAGAGTTTGCCGAGATTTTCCGCCGAGTGGCCGAGGCCAAGAAGGTCAGGTTTTCTCAGCAGGGGCTGGCTTATCTTTTGCAGGAGTGGTATATCAAGCGCAACCGCAAACTGCGGGCCGTGCATCCTCGCGACCTGTGCGACCAGATTCTGGACATTTCATCTTACGTGGGCGGCGACCCGGAGATGTCGAAAGAATTGCTCGACATGGCGGCCCAGGCTTATTTCGTCGAGCTTTGACATTTCTTTGCCGCGAATTTCGCTAATTTACGCGAATGGCTTCTCGTCCTTAAAATTCGCGATCATTCGCGCAATTCGCGGCGGGTGTTTTTACAAGAGCTTCGTGTGATTTCTATTGATTACCTTTACCCTCGCATCCCAGCCATTATTGCCCATCGCGGCGCTTCTGCCGCCGCCCCCGAAAACACTCTGGCCGCCTTCAATCTGGCGGTTGACCTCAAGGCCGACGCCGTCGAGCTTGATGTGAAGCTTACCAAAGATCGTGTGCCGATCATCATGCACGATCCCACTGTAGATCGCACCACCGACGGCACAGGCAAGGTGGCCGACCTAACGCTGGCCGATTTGAAAAAACTGGACGCCGGTGTGAAGAAGGACCCGAAGTTTGCGGGGGAGCGGATTCCCACTTTGGCCGAGGTGTTTGAAGCAGTGGCGGCTACGCGAAGCGTATGGATCAACGTTGAACTGACGAATTACACCGCTCGCGGCGACGGGCTGGAGGCGGCAGTGGTGGCCTTGATCCAGAAGATGAACTTGGGGAGGCGGGTTCTGCTGTCATCTTTTGATCCGTTTGCCATTCGCAACGTCAAGCGGCTTGATCCGTCGCTGCCGGTGGCCCAGTTGACGTCGCACAAAATGCCAATTTATCTGCGCGACGCCTGGCTTGCGCCGTTTATTTGCCACGAAGCCCGCCACCCCGACTACGTTCAGCTCAAGCAGAAGGGCGTTGCCTACTACAAACGGCGCGGCTACCGAGTGAACGTGTGGACGACGAACGACCCCGCCGACCTGCGCGACTTTGCCCGCCAGGGCGTGGACGGGCTGATTACCGATGCGCCGGATGCGGCGAGGCGGGCGGTTGAAGGTTGAACTACAGAATAGTTTTCAGGGGGATATTTGATGCGTTCAATACTTGGTGTTCTTAGACTTGTCATCGCCTTCCCTGTCATCGCCGTCGGCGCACTGCTCATTATCGTCGCCGCTCTCATCCCGGTTCGCTTCAAAGGCATCCGCCTCTCGGCCTGGATTGCCACACTGGTCGCCCGGCTGGCCATGGTCGTCTTCAACATCCGCTTCAACTGCCCCGAGCCGGAAAAGTTTTATCGGCACGAAGGCCTGGTCTTCGCCAACCATATCACCTACTTTGATATTCTGATGATGCTGACGCCGCTCCCGATGCGCTTCGTGAGCGCGATGGAGATTCGGGCGTGGCCGTTCATTGGCTGGGCCGGGATTGCCATCGAAACCGTGTTCGTCAATCGCGGCGACAAGCAATCGCGGGCCGAGGCGCGGGCGCAGTTGGGCCAGACCAAACGCTTCCCGCCGATTGTGTTGTATCCTGAGGGCGGCATCGGGCCGGCGCGGGCCTTGCAACCGTTCCGCCACGGCGCGTTTGAGATCGCCGTCGAGAATGCCATGCCTTATCTTTTGTGCGCCATCGTGTATGATCAGCCCGAAGTGATCGCCTGGGGCGACGAGAGCTTTTTGAGTTCGTTCTGGCGGCTGGCCTGCCATCCGGGGCCAATCCGCGCTCAAGTTGTGCCGCTGGCCGCCGTTCACCCCGTGCCGGGCGACGACCCGAAGCAGTTGGCGGCTGAGGCGCACCGAGCAGTTGCCGCCGCGCTGGAAGTGCCATCGCAAATGTAGACGAAAGACGCAGGACGAATGACGAAGGAATACAACTTTCGTCATTTGTCATTTGCCATTCGTCATTTTGAAATGACCAACTTCACCATTGACGAACTGATCTCCGTTTGCATCTCGCGCCAAATTAAAGATGGCGACGTGGTGGTGCAGGGCATTGCCACGCCGTTGGTGGCCGCCGGGTTTATTTTGGCCAAGCGCACCCACGCCCCCAACCTGATGTTTGCCTCAGCCATCGGCCAGGGCCTGTGCGCCGACTGGGCGCCGTTGGGGCTGGCGACGGTCGAAGCGTTGTGGCTCGACAAGGCCATCACCACCTTCGGCTTTACCCGCGTCGCCACCGAGATGCTCCCTCGCCTCGCGCCCAAGGAATTTTTCCGCCCCGGCCAGATCGATCAACACGGCAACTTCAACAACGTCGCCATCGGGGCCGATTATCGCCGCCCACGAATGCGCCTCCCCGGAACCGGCGGCATCCCCGACGTGACCCCCCTCTCCGACGAAATCTATCTTTACGTCCCCCGCCACTCGCGCGTCACCTTCGTCCCCAGGTTGGACTTTCTTTCCGGCATGGGCCACAACCCCGAACGCAAACGGGGGCAAGGGCCGCACTACCTCATCACCGACCTCGGCCAGTTTGATTTTGCCGATGGTGTCCTGCGGGTCACCTCAATTCATCCCGGCGAGACGCTGGAGCGAATAAAGGCCAAGACCGGCTTCGCCGTCGGGGTAGCCGCCGACTGCGGGGAAACCCCGCCGCCTTCTGCCGAGGAACTTCGCCTGTTGCGTGAGGAGATTGACCCGCTGGGCGTGCGGCGGCTGGAACTTTTGGGCGGGGCGGGCCGCAAAGACGCCATGCGCGAAATTTTGGAGAAGGAAGGTGCAATTTAGCGACCCCTATTGACTCAAACCGCCCATCTCCGCCATAATCACACTGCAATTCACTCCACCCCAATCCGCAAGAGGAGCCAAACATGAATAAGCCCTGGCTGAAAAGTTACGACTCGCAAGTGCCTCACTCGCTCGCGCCTTATCCCAATACTCCGCTTTATCAGTTCCTCGACGAGGCGGCCCACAAAACGCCCGATCATGCCTGCACCATTTTCAAGGGCGCGACTCTGACCTACAAGCAGATCAACGACATGAGCGACCAGCTTGCCGCTGGGCTGGCCAGCCTGGGCGTAAAGAAGGGCCAGCCGGTTGGCATTCTCATGCCCAACATTCCGCAGTTCATCGTCTCGTACTTTGCCATTTTGAAGGCGGGCGGGGTGGTGGTGGCCATGAACCCGACGTACACGCCACGCGAAATGGAGAAGCCGCTCAACGACGCCGGCATTGAACTGGTGGTGGCGATGAGCAAGTTCTATAACAGCCTCAATGAGGCTCGCGGCAAGACCAAGCTCAAGACGGTCGTCGTCACCAACGTCAAAGAGGCCCTTCCGCCAGTGTTGGGCTTCCTGTTCTCGCTGACGAAAGAGAAGAAAGACGGCCACCACGTCGAACTGCGGGCAGGCGATGTGTGGCTCAAGGACCTGCTGGCCAAGTTCAAACCGTCCGACCGGCCAAAGGTGGACGTGTCGGGCGATGACCGGGCGCTGTTTCAATACAGCGGCGGCACCACCGGCGAGCCGAAGGCGGCGGTGGCTCTGCATCGCAACCTTGTGGCCAACATCCTGCAAATACGGGCCTGGCTACACGATTCCAAGGACGGCCAGGAAGTGACGCTGGTGGCGATGCCGCTTTTCCACGTGTACGCGATGATTGCCGGGATGGGGTTCGCCATTAAAGGCGGGAATACCCTTGTCCTTGTGTCTGACCCGCGCGATATGAAAGATTTGTTTGCCAACATCAACAAACATAGCCCCACGATCTTCCCCGGTGTGCCCCGGTTGTATAACGCCATCAACAATCACCCTGACGTGCAGGCGGGCAAGGTCAAGCTTGGCTCCATCCGCGCCTGCGTCTCCGGCTCGGCCCCGTTGTTGTTGGACATCAAACAGAAGTTTGAGGCGCTGTCGGGCGGCACGGTATTCGAGGGCTTCGGCATGTCCGAGTGCCCCACCTCCTCACACTGCAACCCGTTCCAGGGCAAGAATAAGGAAGGTTCAATTGGCCTGCCGCTCTCGGACATGGAAGCCAAAGTCATTAGTTTGGACGACGGCACGACTGAATTAGGCGTCGGCGAAGTGGGCGAGCTGGTTCTGCGCGGGCCGCAGATCATGTGGGGCTATCATCAAGACCCGACCGGCACGGCCAACGTTTTGCGCGATTTGGGCGACGGCGGTGAGCGCTGGTTGTTCAGCGGCGACATTGTGCGCATGGATGAGGACGGTTACTTCTATATCGTGGATCGCAAGAAGGAATTGATCAAGGCCGGCGGTTTCCAGGTGTGGCCGCGCGACATTGAAGAAGTGCTGGCCGCGCACCCGAAGGTGCTGGAAGTGGGCGTGGCCGGTGTGCCACACCCGCAGTACGGCGAGACGGTGAAAGCCTGGGTGGTGTTCAAACCCGGCGAGAAGGCGACGGTGGACGAACTCAAGGCCTGGTGCAAGGACAAGCTCACCGACTACAAGATTCCGCGCGAGATCGAGTTCCGTGACGAACTGCCCAAGACACAGATCGGCAAGATTCTGCGGCGCGAGTTGGTGCGGCAACATAAGGAGAAGGCGGGGGTGAAGTAGAAAACCCCACGCTTTGCGTCCAAATTCCAAAACCCAAAAGCCGCTGGGCGAACAGCCTGGCGGCTTCTCTGTTAGGGCAATTTGCGGTAACGCTGGCTGGCGCAAGAAATGAGTGCTAGTAACGGCACAAACCCAAAGTTGAAGTGAATCTCATAACAGCTTTAGGCTGTTTTTGGTCGCCATAAGATTGCTGTGATGCTAATCGAAATTATGATTGCTATAAGCGCGAGACTTTGAGCTATTGGGCGGCTCCAATCCCATGCGTATTCAGGCACAAAAGTTGTGTTGCTGATGTAACCCAAATGTGCGCCATTATTGGGCAGCCATTTCAAGGTGTCATGAAAAACCCATGCGCCTGCGAGATTTACGGTTGCGCTTGCAATCCACAAATTCGGTTTCCCTTGCCGAAACAACCAATTCCGCAGAAAAAGGAGGGCCGCTGAAAAAGCGTAGATTCCCACTATCCCTATAAATATGGAGGGCCGAACTCCCAAAATATTTGCGTCCGAGTAGCCTGCCCACTGCGGGAAAGCATGAGTGCCAAAGTAAAGTGCTGTTTGAGCGGCCCAGGCAACCAGCAAGTAACCGACCGAGCCATATACAATGGCGATCGCAGAAAATGCCAGGGCGAAGAACAAACTATAAAACATGACGATGTCGGGGTCGCCAGGATCGTAAGGCGCATATGGCGCGCCACCCAGCCACGGTGTCATCCAGAGTGTAGCTCTTAATACTAGACTCGCTAAAGCAGGCACAGAGGCCAATAGTAAGCTGACAAAGGCTGATTGACTGGACGGAGTATAACGGAACTGTATGACCAGGACTGGCAGTGAAAGCGCCACTACCGCAAAGTAGATCATCAGCCCTAACGGGTGAATCGGATATCCGCTCGCTCGCGCTCCAAAATTGAGCAAGGCAAGACCAGCGGCGACATGGGCAAAGATGTTGGGCGCAACGAGGATGCGAGCGAGAAAATCGATCAGGCGAAGAGAGCAGTTCATTTGCGAAAATGATGCCACGTTAACCAGCGTAGCGTAATACCGATGATAATCAGCGGCGCGTCGCCATACGCAAGCGCAAAACGGGATGAGATTTCTCTCATCCCATTCTGATCAACATTGATGTCAGTGTGCAGGCATAGCGACTAGTTGCCGGATGCCCCCAATCCAAAGTCTTCTACGTACCAGAAGGGGCCGCCGGGGCCGCCGTCAATTTGAAAGTGATCCACAAATTCTTTCCAGCCCATGTTGGTCTTGCGTTGGAAATTCTGATCGCGGTAGATCAGGGTCCCAGTGACATCCACCAAAAACACACGGGGGTCCTCAATGAGGGCCTGGTATCCTTCCGCACTGACTACGCCGACCACCTCAAACACCCCTTGGAGTTGGGCCTGGTTGCTCTCGTGACCCTGAATAGCGTTCATGGCGCTGTCAATTTGATCAGCGGGGACAAGGTGATCCTGTTCTGGGCCACCAGAAATTCCGATCCGATCACCCTTTTGACCGATTACGCGCAAGGTATAGCGTTTGACCGCCAAGCCGTTCTGTTTCATCAATGCCTCAAAGGCATCAATGTTCATTGGGCGGCGGAACGTGACCCAGACGTACAACTCTTTGGCCCCTGAACTAATAAGTTTCTGGCCTTGGAAACGGCTCGCCTCCATGTAGTGCACAAGGGATTCGGGGCGGCTAGAGTCGTACATGACGACCCCGAACGGGGAGCCGGTGTCGTCAACGTTGCCGATGTACTGGATCGTCTTCTCTTGATCCAGATAATCTTGGACGAGAACTCCCTGGGCGGTAGCCGCCCCCGGCCGCCAATAGGCCACGCTCCCTAAAGCCACGACGAAGAGCAGGGATACAAAGAGGACGATGTGTCTGCGTTTCATGATTTGGTCCCCTCGGTTGTCTCGCAGCCATTGGCCAGCATCTCCCGGCTGGCCCGCCGTAGATCGTGCTGCGTGTGCCGTCTGAGTAATGTGCGCCGACCTGGCTACGTCAACGCAGTTTTGCCTTCAGCCCTTATACCTGCCGACGGGGGTAGTAAGATATCCGCCTGGTGACGCCCCAAGGCCAGACCTAAAGTTGCGCCGCCGCAGATTCCAATTATTGCGTTAGAAATGCTGAATATTATCATCAATGTAATGATATCCAATTCCCGCAGCGGGCCTATAACATAGCTGATAGAGATTAGTGTTAAATATCCAAGCCCAAAACCGCCAGCACCCGCCAGGGCCAACCAAGCCGCTTGTCCCCAGTTTTTTTGGATGCTCCCCAACGACACTCCAATGAAAGCCCCGATTATGGCATATCGCATTGAATCTACGATAGCAAAGGCCAAGAAATTGGAAAGAGCCATGCGTGGTTCAACATAGACTGAATAGAAACTAAATGCTCCATAATATCCCAAGCCGCACCCCAGTGCGCCAGCCAGTGAGAACAGGCCGATTTTATTTCGAGACTTACTGGCAAAGCCGAGCAACGCCCCACCAATTCCCCCTGCAAGGGCATACAGCAAAGCTCCTATTTTCAAGCCAGCATCGAAGTCAGGTATGTTGAGGTATATAGCCTCGAATATTGCCCCAACTAAAGCAAAGCCAACACCGAAGCCAATTGCTCCCCAGAGAACAGAATGGATAATTCGTTGATTGAAAATCTGCATTTTATCCTCCAACTGGACACATCGAGGCGTTTAGCGCCTTGATGTGTCCAGGGGTTCGCCTTTTCTCCCCAGCGCCTGCCAATGTTCTCACTGTTATGCTGGACAGTTAGCAGACTTATGCTTGGAGGATAAAAGGCTCTCGGCTACAGGCCGCTCGATTATTTGGAACTGACCAACCCATAGTCCTCTAAGAACCAATACACTGGCACTCGGGATATCTGAATCTGCATTTGATCATTGGTGTACGCTTGAACAGTCCCTTCATCAGCGCCTGCCGCTGATAGCTTGGCAGATGTGATGCTGTTGCGAAGTATGCTTTCGGTCACATCAACAGTGTAGACCGCCGGATCGTTAATCAGGTCAACCAAGTCCTTGCGTTTGACAATTGTAGACACCTCAATCCATCCAGTAATTTTCGAGCCGTCACGCTGCTGGATGTCTTGCGCCACGAGATTCAGGAGATCAGCGGGGATCAAATTATTGTCGGCTGGCCCGCCGTAGATCGTGCTGCGCGTGCCGTCTGGAGCGACCGCACGCAGTGAATAGGCGGAGGGTTTCAGGGCGTAAGTCTTGACGAATTGTTCAAATTCGCTTTGCGATAATGGGCGATTGAACACCACAAGCACATAGAACTTGTTTTGGTTAGTCGCCAGCAGCTTCTGGGCATTGCGTTGATTGAAGTCCACGTATTTTTGGATACCCTCTACGCTTGTGGTGTCAATAGACTCGCCGCCATTGATTTGACCCTCGGCGTAACCCACTGCGTATTGAATGCCAGATGTATTATCTGTTTCATCTATAAAAGTAACCGGCTTGTCGGATTGGGCTTGAGCTACAGAGGCTCGAACGAATGAGAAGGTAAGTAACGCCAGGCCAGCAAATAGTCCGATGATCAAGACCACGCTGTTTTTGCCTACGAATGTTCGCGCACGACTTCTGAATGACATGGGTTTTCTCCTTGGTTTTTTTACCGTAAATTGGCTTGGGGTGGCGAATTTCAGCAACCACTTGTGTAGACTGTCGCCCCACTGCTGGCACAGAACTTAGTGTGAAAATCCTTGTAGTTTAAGTAACCATCATGGTAACCTGCTGCTTCCCGATCCCAATAGCTATCTGCAGTCACCATCCCGGTAGACCAGGTGCTAGGGTATGTCTGGTCTCTGAACACACTCTGATAATAGTATTCTGTTCCTGCTACAATCGTGCCTGAAGCAATGAACCGAATCTCATTGTTTTTTCCGCTGTTACAAGTGGATTTGCCCCACACGGTGAGACCTGGCAAATTGGACCAGTTCCAGCCCGAACCTACTCCTTCACTCCGAATATTTCCGCAACTGCTACCATTTAACTGAAAGACGTGGAATACCATAGCGGGTTGGTAAGTGAATCCAAGATAAGAACCGCGATTGCCAGCAATCCACGCGACCTGGGTGCTAGTCCACTTGACATGTTCACCGCTTGCTCGAACATATCGATTACCACTGGGAAATTCAATCTGGCCGCCTAGGTTGCCGCTATCAGCCTCACCACCATAATGGTAGGTGTGACCAAAGGCAGGGTAAACGCCCCATGCTAAGGCTGTGCCTACTATACTTATTAGCAGGACAGAGGCAAGAAATACAACTGAGCTTTTCAATACTTTCTTTTTCATTGTCTTTTCTCCTTGAGTTGAATTCTTATCTACTGCTTCACTTATAACATGCGAACGTCACATTCTCATCACGGCCACGTAACAGTTGTATGACGATTTGATGAGAATTTGGCGTGTCTGCTCTTTATGGCGCAGGAGCATCACCCTGAATGTTGAGGCCGTTATTTTGCGAGGACGTTACTCTTGCTAAAACATCAGACAAACTAAATGCTACTCGGCAGTCTTTCACCTCACGGCTTCCCCCGCAATCTGCTGTTGCCTGAGTCCCATCAATCCGCAACGCATCCCCATAAGTATAAGGGGCAACGTTAATCATATTGCCAGTCGAAGTTCCAAGAAATAAGATCACCTGGTCTCCAACTGCCAAATCCGAATACAGGCCAAAATCGCTAACTTCTACCTGATCGTCGCCTGCTTTGCCTCCAACAGCGGCGAATTGAGATATAAACCCCTTTGCCGCAGTACCTTTAAGTGTTTTCACCGTTTCAAACGTAAACGGCGTGTAGATCATCCAGGTGGCCTCAAGTCCTGGCCGCCAGTCATCAGGGCGTAAACCATCAGTGGTATTCCAACGAGCAGGGCCAATCTGAGTGATTTCTGCCAATACCACCAAATCGGCGAAAGGTAATATTTCTTCAGGCCGATGCGAGCCGGGAAAACTCGACATCTGTATCCGGATTGCATTATTATCAAATGACGTGGGCGTTTGGTTGTCTGCTTCCGGATTGCGTGCTTGATGGAATGGGAAAGCATATTTAGCAACCATCATATAAACAGCTAAGAGAACGATTAGCCCAATCTCAAATCTCATCTAAGGTGTTGCCCATATTTTGCTTTCTAAGACTTCACCATTTTTATCTAATAATTCAATACGCTGTACTTGAAGAATCTGAGGGCGAGAGTTAAGGAACGCGCCATTCTGTAGGGTCACTACGTCAACTAGCCCATCTGACCACTCGATACGGACTTCATCACCACGATTACTAAACCCGTAAGCCGTCGTTAGATCTGTAATATTGCCTCCTACGGTATACATTGCCATAAAGTCGTCTATGTAAGGATAATTCTCACCACAGCCAATTCTGCTTGCTGATTGTGAACGCCAACTGTTGTTTTGTTCCTCAGTAACAAAAGTTGTGGCTACACAATACCCGTTGGAGACAGTGCCAACAGGCGAAGGGTAACGATAAAGTAAGACAAGTCCATCTGCTACATTCTCTTGCTGTAAAATTTCAACAGAGTTTAGGCTCTCCTTCGTCAAATAACCGGGAAACTCAGTTAGAGCCTCAGTAGATGTAGAATGGTAAGGTCGCCACCCTAGACAGCCTAATGTCAAAAGCCATAGGCACGAAATAACAAGCCAGATATATCTTTGTGCTAACTTCTTTGAGGAGGAATTGTCTCTAAAGCAAGAAGTGTGAATTTTTAAACCTTCGTTATTCATAATTACAGACTCGCTTCTCCATACAGCCCTTGTTCAACAAAACATTGTTGGACAAGGGCTGTATGGAACAAGTTGTTACGGTGCGCGTAGACGGAGGTTGTTTCTCACGTTAGCTGCTCCACCTGCGGCCGAGACACCTGTGGTGCCAAGGCATACGTACACCGAGTTCCAATAATAGGCATAACTATTGAGGTTGCCGCCGTAGGCAGTTAAAAGGGCTAACCAAACCTGTGTTGAAGAGGTGCTCCATCTCAAGCCATCAGGATTCATTGAGTAGGTCATAGAGAAATAGAATATCCAATCTGTGTCTGGGTCAGGGGGAGAGGCGTTTTCACAGTAAGGATCAGCCCAATATGATGAGGCAGTAACGGTACCAGCTCCCATTCCAGTATGTGGCTCAATGGGCTGACGCCAAATTTCCGCAATTAGTATAGATTCCGAAATATTCACATGTGAAGTATCACTTAACTGCGAAACAACTTCCTGCTCGTATAATTCTTTAGCTTGTCGCCACTCATCCAGCGGAATGCTGGCTTTAGTGGCTACCAGATCAGAGACTACATCCTTCTGCTTGCTGGTCAGTTGTTCATAAAAAGCCTGCGCTTGAGGAACGGTGATCTCCTCACTAAATGCCAGATCGACGAATTTTTGTAAGTCGGCCTTTTTCAACTTACTGGGAGAACCATCCAGTCCTGGTATGGTTGGAGGAGTACCGTCCTGAGCCGTTGCAACATTTGGCCAAACATTCAACATCAATGCTACTGAGACTAAAACAGAAATCAACTTGATCTTACGCATCACTTGCCTCCTGAGAAATTGATGGATTTGAAATCTGCCTATTACTGTACTATGCCAACATCACAACCCCATCTCATTTGTGTAACAGTTGTGTAACAAGCCGATGAGAATTTTTCCCTGAGCGCCTTTTCTATGGCATACTGTGTTGAGCAACTTGCTTTATCGCTTTGTCATACACGCATGCGGCCTAAACAAATTTTGGTGGTTGACGACGAACCTGCTATCACCAGCGCCCTGGCTACACTCTTGAAGCAGGCCGGGTATGACATCATCGTTGCTCACTCCGGGCCTGAGGCGTTGGCCCTGCTATCCTCTCAGCCTGACTTAGTGGTCCTCGACATCATGATGCCCGGCATGGACGGTTACGAAGTCTGCCGGAAGATCCGGCAATCCCCGTCTTATTTACCGATCCTGATATTGACGGCGAGGGACGAATTGCGAGATAAGGTATTTGGTTTAGAATTGGGAGCGGATGCTTATCTCACCAAGCCGTTCGCGCCGGACGAGCTTTTGGCGCAAATCAGGGCGCTTTTTCGCACCGTCGAGCAAAGCGCGAGAGTCGGTGATGACCCTCTATTGGCCTGTGGCCCGCTTAAGTTGTGGGGAGAACAGCATCGTGTTGAAGTGGCAGACGTTGAAGTAGAGTTGACGCCCAAAGAGTTTGAGCTATTAAGGCTTTTTATGCGTCAGCCAGGGCATGTTTTTGGCCGCGAAACATTGTTGCGCGAGGTTTGGGGGTATGACTTCACTGGTGACACCCGAACAGTAGATGTTCACATCCAGCGCCTCCGCGCCAAAATCGAAACCGACCCGGCTCAACCGCAACGCATTTGCACAGTGCGAGGCTTTGGCTATCGCCTCGTCTGTCCCCCCTCATGATCGTTCTCGATCTTAAGTTGGTTCTCCTTCTGAGTCTGCTTGTCCTGGCAGGCCTGATGTTGCTGGCGATTGCAGCGGATCGCCGTCATTTTCGGGAAACTCTGTTGATACGCAAAGGCGCTGACGCTTCTGAAATCAGGCAGGCCCTGGAAGCCGCGCCCTTTGGCCTTGCATTTCTCAATCTGGAGTTCGAATGTATTTATGCAAATGCTTATGCTCGCCGTTTTCTCGGATTGGCTTTAGCGTCGGGCCAACTCCCAGAGACCATTTGGCGCGCGGAGCTTTACAAAGATTTGGCGACTGCCCGGCAATCAGATACGTCTCAAACCCATTACAGGATTTTGACTTTGCCATCAGACCAAACACTGAGTTGGTGGATATGTTCGTTGCCTGATCTTAGTTTAGTGTTTCTTCTCGATTTGAGCGATCAACGCAGAACAGAAAAAACAGCCCGCTTATTTTTGGCAAATCTTTCTCACGAATTGCGGACGCCGTTAACTTCGATTCTGGCTCATCTCGAAGTGGTGCGCCTGCCTGATATCTCCGAAGCTATCCGCCAGAATTCGTTGAACTTGATCCATCAGGAAACCAATCGGATTGCGAAAATGGTGCGGGACCTTTTGAGGGTAAGCCGCATGGAGCTTGTCTCTGACCTGGAATTGAAACCGACAGATTTATTCGTTGTGGCTGAACGAGCAATTGCCGAGATCATTCTGATCGCTGAAGAGCGACAGATTCTTATCTCACTCGAAGTGGATGCGCCGATCCCTTTTGTGTTAGGCGATCCGGATCTGCTCTACGACGTTTTTCTCAACATTCTGGACAATGCCGTCAAGTACTGTCGCCCAGGTGATAGGGTAGATGTATCCCTAAACAAGCACCACAAAGGTGTTTATGCCACTATTGGCGACAGCGGCCCGGGGATTCCCCCTGAACATCTGCCACATGTGGCAGAGCGGCTTTACCGCGCCCGAACCGATGTGCCGGGCAGTGGTTTGGGATTGGCGTTAGTCGAAGAGATTCTTCGGCATCATCATACTCGCTTGGAAATCGAAAGCCGATGTGCTGACGGATCCACAGGCACGACGGTTAGTTTTTTATTGCCGATTGCCGCTGCGAGTCAAGGAAGTTATGTTATCTCAACGGTCACGAAATAAACGATTGTGGGGACGGGTTGCGTTATCCGCGTTGTTAGCCGCCCTCGTTTTCGGCTACTGGCAGTTGCCTATCTCCGGCCAGATTGTCGTTGTCCCTGGTGATTGGCGAAACACAAACGCCTGGCCGCAGGTGCGCCTTGACCCTGAAAACGCCCGGCCCGGGCAACGCGCTATAGCTTTGGTGAGTGATACTATCCCCTGGGCGTACGTCAAACTTGCTGTTGCTGGTAGTGAAGCGACTTTGGAAGATTACGAAGCAAACAGCGGGTATGGTACTTGGCGTTGGTCTTTTATAGTTCCGGATAGTGCTGGTTACGAATTCGTTTTTTATCATGACTGCGATACGGGTTGCATCGAGCGGGCACGAGTTACAATAGGCGCGCTTGAATCAAGAAACCTCACGCAACCTGCCCAGAGAATTCCTACCAAGCTAGGAATCGTTTTCGCTCATCCGGAACGCGACTGGCATCATCGGGCAGGGTGGGATGTGGAATTAACCTACGTCATGAAAGCTGAGTCAGAATACTGGGGCATTGATGATTTGGCTGGCCGGGTTCAAGGAGCGACGGCCAAAGGGCTACGGGTGCTTGTCCGGGTTGATTATGATCAAGGCCAAAGTATCCCTCCAGCGAATGATTACCTGGCACTCGATGCATATCTTGATTACGTCCGGCGGCTGGCTCGAGATGCGCGGCTGAACGATGTATATGGTTACATCATCGGTAGCGGCTACAATACAAAGGGTAGCAACTCGCAGGCCGTCGCTGATTTAGTCACTCCTGAATGGTATGCCCGCGTCTTCAACGGCTATGAGGCCGAACCAGAACATGGCGACAACACCGTTGAAGCTATTCACGCTGAAAACCCGGCAGTTCAGGTGTTGGTTGGCCCGGTGAGGCCGTGGGTTGATGACCAAAACGGCCAACGCCGTTATCGGCTTGATCAACCCTGGCTGAATTATATGAACACGCTGGTTGCCTCGCTCGATGCTTCAGCGACTGCTAATGCAGCGATCGGCATCCCATTTGTTGGCCCGGATGGGTTTGCCGTTCAAGCGCCTGGCCGACCCGACGCGCCGGAATTTGCGACTGATGAGGGCGCAACCGAGCCGCACCGTGATCTCCGAAGAAATACTTGGGGACAGGCTCAAGCTGGTTTCCGCGTGTATGGTGATTGGCTGGATATTATCAACGCCTATCCGTATACAAAAGGGTTGCCTGTCTACATCACTTCAACGAATACTTACCAGCCGGACACTGATGTAAAACCAGCGCAAAATTATCCACGCGGCTGGTTAAGCGCGGCCCTTGAGGTGATCAATAACGAACCGCAAGTTCGGGCGTTGTGTTGGTTTCTCGATAGCTTTCCTCTCGATAAACAATGGGAACTGTTTAGTTTGACAAATCCAAAGGGATTGCTTGTTGACGCCGCTGATGAGTTCGATAGTCTTTTGAAGTCACAGCCGTAAGAATAAACGCATTGATTCAAAAAAGGACCCCGGCTCATCGCCGGGGTCCTTTTTTGTCTACCTGTTAACTTGTCTACTTGTGTGCCTTACGCGCCGGTAGGCAACGGCACAGGCCAGCCATCCGAAGGGGCAGGCGACTCGGGCGCGGGGCGGGGCGGGCGTGGGGTGTTGGAGGTGGAACTGCCGCTCTCGGCGGGCGGTTCCTGGCCGGTGTACACCGCTTCAAACTCGACGGCGTCCAGCGTTTCCACTTCCATCAACTTCTTGGCCACGGTGTCAAGCTGGGCGCGGTGATTCGTCAGAATTTCCAGCGCCATCTCGTGGGCTTCCTGCACCAGCCGTCGCACTTCTTCGTCAATCTCCTGAGCCACCGAGTCGGAATAGTCGCGCTGTTCGCCCAACTCTTTGCCCAGAAAGACCAGCTCTTCCTTCTTGCCGAACGTCATCGGGCCAAGCTTCTCGCTCATGCCCCAGCGCGTCACCATCGTGCGGGCAATGTCGGTGATCTGGGCGATGTCGCCGCTGGCGCCGGTGGTGATGTCGCCAAAAGCAAGCTCTTCGGCGGCGCGGCCACCCATGGCCGAAGCCAGGGTGGTCTTTAGTTTGGTGCGCGTCGTCAGCGACGAGTCTTCAGGCAGGTACCAGGTGACGCCGCCGGCCACGCCACGCGGGATGATGGTGACTTTACGAACCGGGTCGTGCTCCGGCATGGCCCGGGCGACGACGGCATGACCCGCCTCGTGGTAGGCCACCACTTCCTTCTCTCTGGGTGTGATCAGCTTGCTCTTGCGCTCGGGGCCAAGCATGACGCGCTCGATGCTGTTCTCCAGTTCCGACATGCCGATGGATTTCTTGCTCCGGCGGGCGGCCAGGATGGCCGATTCGTTGACCAGGTTTTCAATGTCTGCGCCCACGAAGCCAGGGGTGCTCTTGGCCAGGGTCGAGACGTTCACGTCGGAGGCCAGCGGCTTGCCACGCAAATGAACTTTGAGGATGGCTTCACGGCCTTTGACATCGGGCCGGTCGAGGATCACCCGGCGGTCAAACCGTCCGGGCCGCATCAGGGCCGGGTCGAGAATGTCGGGGCGGTTGGTGGCGGCCACCACAATCACGTTCGTGTCGGTGTCGAAGCCGTCCATCTCCACCAGAATCTGGTTGAGGGTTTGTTCGCGCTCGTCATGGCTTCCGCCCAGGCCGGCGCCGCGATGGCGGCCCACCGCGTCAATTTCGTCTACGAAGACGATGCACGGGCTGTGGCGCTTGGCCTGATCGAAGAGATCGCGCACGCGGCTGGCGCCGACGCCGACGAACATCTCCACGAACTCCGAGCCGGAGATCGAGAAGAACGGGACGCCCGCCTCACCCGACACGGCTTTGGCGAGCAGGGTCTTGCCAGTGCCCGGCGACCCCACCAGCAAAACGCCTTTGGGGATGCGAGCGCCGAGTGAGATGAACTTCTCCGGCTCTTTGAGGAATTCGACGATTTCCTTGAGGTCTTCTTTGGCTTCCTCCGCCCCGGCCACGTCTTCAAAGGTCACGGTCGGCTGGTCGCCGGTGAACATGCGCGCCCGGCTCTTGCCAAAGGAGAGCGCCTGGTTGTTGCTTCCCTGCGCCTGGCGGAGCATAAAGTAGATCAACCCCATGACGAAGATGGCGGGCAGGGTGTAGCCAAGCAGAGGGATGAGGTTGGCCCACTCGCTGGGGCGGGCCACGTCCACTTCGACGCCGGACAGGATTTCCGAGTCCACGCCCAGGGCTACCAATTGTTCGGCGGCCGTCGAAGTAGGTTCTTTGCGGGCGACGGCGACGGAGCCGTCTTTTCTGGTTACGGTGATGTCGTCGCCGGAGACGGAAATCTTCTCAACGTCGCCGCGCCTCAGGGCCTGGGCAAGTTCGCTCAAGGTCAATGGCTTGGTCTGCTGGGTCTGAGAGCGCACCGACCACAGGATGGCGACGATGGCCAGCAGGATCAAGACATAGACAAAAATGTTTCTTATACGGGGGTTATTCACAATGGGCCTCCAATCTTTCAGCCACTTTACTATCAATGTGTCAGAACTACATCAGCGATTATACCAACCGTTATTCATTTTACCATCTTAAGAGCGCGTGAGATTCCGCCATTTAGGTAGATCGGCTGAGAAACCAGTCCCCCCTGGCGAAGCTGAACCAGACCTGATAGATCTGTGGAAGATGAGAGTTTTATAAGCCGAAGAGGCCGGGATTGTATCGCAACAACACAAACAGCCAGAGCGGAATCAGACCGACCAACGCCAGCAGGGCTACACCGGCGAGCAGGATGGCTGTCCAGTCGAGGCCTTCTTCCTCTTCGTCTTCGCCATAATATTGCTCTTCGGAAGCGGGTTGGGGAGCCGGTTTGGCCGCCGGACGCGGTTGGGTGCGGCCCACTGCCGGGGCGGTGGGCATGGCTGTGGATTTAACCGTGGCGGCCTGGGGGCGGCCAGCAGTCACTTCCGCGCCACGATCTTTGTACGAAACCAGAATGTGGCCGAGTTGATCGGCAGTGCGGTAGCGGGCCGACGGCTCTTTAGCCAGCACTTTGTGAACGATGCGTTCGAGGGCTTCAGGCAGGGACGGGTTATAGAGCGAGAGCGGCGGCGGTTCTTCCTGCAAGTGCTTCATGGAAAGCTCTTGCGGGTTCTCGGCCTGGAAGGGCAGTTTGCCGGTCAACATCTCGAACAGCATCACGCCAATTGAATACACGTCGGAGGCCGGGGTGGGGGCCTCGCCGGCCGCCTGCTCCGGCGAAAAGTATTGCGGGCTTCCCCACACCACTTCGTTCACTTCAGCCGGATGGATGGACGCCAGCGCGCGGGCGATGCCGAAGTCGGTCACTTTGACCCGGCCATCAGGCGTGACCAGAACATTCTGCGGTTTGAGGTCGCAGTGCACCAGCCCGGCACGGTGGGCGTAGCCCACACCCATGCAAATCTGGATGGCATAATCGAGGGCGCGGTCAACGTTGAACGGGCCTTCGTTGCGGATGATGTCCTTCAGATTCTTGCCTTCCACATGCTCCATTACCATGTAATAGCGCCCGCTGTCCTCGCCAAAATCGTGGACGGTGACGATGTTGGGGTGGGCCAGGTTGGCGGCGGCGCGGGCCTCGTCGAGGAAGCGGCTGAGAAACTCGCCGTTGCCGGTGTAGGTCTCGCGCAGGACTTTGACGGCCACCGGCCGCCCCAGCGACATATCCTGGGCTTTGAGAACAAGCGCCATGCCGCCAGCCCCGATTTGCGACAGAATCTTATAACGTTGGTTGAGGAGTGCATCGGCCATATAGGACATTTTACCCCCGACACAATTCAAACGCAATTGTTTTCAAGCTATAATCTGCCGTCATGACGCACATGCGGGCCGCCCTTGTTTTCAACCCCATTGCCGGAATCGCCGGCAGAGGGCGCGCGGCTCAGGTGGTGCAGTGGGCGCAGAAAGCCTTGCAGGCTCTGGGTTGGTCGGTGGTTTTGAAGGAGACAAGGCGGCACGGCGAGATGCATGGTGTGGCCGCCTCAGTGTTGAGCGAGGATGTAGACGCCGTCTTTGCCGCAGGCGGCGATGGCACAGTGGGGGCCGTCTCTGCCGCCCTGGCCGGGTCGGACGTGGTGATGGGTGTTTTGCCTACCGGCACGGCCAACATTTGGGCAGTTGAACTGGGGTTGATAGAACCTGGCGCCGGGTTAAAATCGGCGGCTGATGTTCAGAACTGCCTCGAGGCTCAGTTGAACGGCGTAGTCAGATCAGTTGATATAGGCCGCTGTGGCGACCGATCCTTTTTATTGTGGGCGGGCGTGGGGCTGGACGGCCACGTCATCAGCAAAATTGAGCCCCGCCCCGAGCTTAGCAAACGTCTTGGCGAAGCGTATTTTTACCTGGCCGGCCTTCTCGCCGCCGCCGACTTTCGCGGCGGGCCGATGACGGTTCGCGCCGACGACAGAACGATAAGCGGCACGAAACTGCTGGCCGTCATCACCAACATCCGGCGCTACGCGGGCGTCCAATCCATTCTCGATCCTGACACCCGCGTTGACGACGGCCAGCTTGATGTCTGGACGATGGACGGCGAAAGCTACTTTGAGGCGCTGGGCCAACTCGTTCGTTACAAGCGCGGCCAGCACCTCGGCCACCCCACGGTGCAAAAATTGAGCGGGCGCAGAATTGAAGTTGAAACGGAGTTGCCTATGCGGCTGCAATTCGACGGGGAAGCCGCCGAGGCTGTGAAACGGGCCGAGTTCAACGTTTGGCCGGCCGCGCTGAGGGTGTTTGCGCCGCAAAAGCCATCGCCGATTTTCTCGAACCGCCCTGGGGACGCGGACGCTTTGCGCGCTGATTTTCGCGGATAAAAAACAAAACCTGCGTTTATCCGCGCGCTTTGCGTCTGCGTCCCAATTCCCGTTAAAGCCGGGAGACACCAACTTTATTGTCCTGGAGGAACGAGCATTAATGGACAAACTCAAGAATCTGAAAATCAACTGGTTACAAGTATTGCTCATCGGCGCGCCGCTGGCGATTGTTGGCGAACTCCTGCACTGGCCGCCGATTGCCATTTTTGGCTTTGCCTGCGCCGCCCTCATCCCGCTGGCCGGCTGGATCGGCGAGAGCACCGAAATGCTGGCCGAGCGCACCGGCCCGAAGATCGGCGGCCTGCTCAACGCCACCTTCGGCAATGCCGCCGAACTGATCATCACCATCGCCGCCATTCGTGAAGGCCTGCTGGAGTTGGTAAAAGCCTCGCTCACCG
The DNA here is from genome assembly GCA_016197225.1 of Chloroflexota bacterium. NCBI lineage: Bacteria > Bacillati > Chloroflexota > Chloroflexota bacterium. The sequence continues at coordinate 3,616 of JACPWC010000062.1, read as the reverse complement.
GCTCGATCCTGGGTAATTTGCTGTTGGTGCTTGGGGCCAGCATGCTCTTTGGCGGGCTGAAGAATGGCCGCCAGAAGTTTGACCGGGCGCGGGCCGGGCAAAACTCGACCATGTTGTTGATGGTGCTCATTGCCCTCGCCGTCCCTACCTTGTTCAGCCCGGCCATCGGCCCGGACTCTTCTCAGCCGGTTGAAGCCCTGAGTCTGGGCGTGGCGACTTGTATGATTCTGATTTATGGGCTTGGCATCTTTTATTCATTCCGCGCCCCGGCCACCGAGGACACGCCGCTCACCCGGCCCTCGGCTGAGCATGGGGTGAAGCATCTGTGGTCTCCGCAAAAATCTCTGGCAGTCATGGCGGCGACGGTGGCGGCGGTGGTGGTGTTAAGTGAATTGCTGGTGGGCACGGTTGAACCGATCATCGAAGAATTCCCCTTCATCACCGAATTCTTCCTGGGCATCATCCTCATTCCCATCATCGGCAACGTGGCTGAACATCTGGTGGCGGTGCAAGTGGCGATGAAGAATCAGATGGACTTGAGCGTGGAGATCGCCGTCGGTTCGAGTCTGCAAATCGCCCTCTTCGTCGCGCCGGCGCTGGTGTTCGTCAGCCTGCTCTTTCCGGCGCCGTATCTTACCCTGCACTTCAACCAGTTTGAACTTATCGCTATGATGGCCGCTTCGGTCATCGTCGCCCTGGTGAGCGCCGACGGCGAGACCAACTGGCTGGAAGGGGCGCAGTTGTTGGTGGTGTATGTGATGTTGGGGCTGGCGTTTTTCTTTTTGCCGGCATAGTTGACTACCCCAACAATGGAAAAAAACGGGCGCTGGTGGAGTTGCTTGGCGTTCGGGTACAATTGCGCACAGAGGACGGCCCAGTGATGGTTGAAAGCGACGTGCGGCTTGAAGTTAACCGAGAAGAAGAAACCTCTGTAGAAACTGAGCGCGAGCTTGAACTCGTCGTCGGGCCGGCCACCGGCGACAGGGGAAGAGTTTTGCTCCACAACGACGATGTCACGACGATGGATTTCGTCGTCTTCGTCTTGCGTAGCGTGTTTGAACTGTCGGGGGAACGGGCCGAGGACGTGATGCTGGCCGCTCACCTGCGCGGCATCGCCTACGTAGCTACATACCCGCTGGAAGAAGCCAAGTACCGGGTGGGGCAGGCCCACGCCCTGGCCCGCGCCGAAGGCTTCCCGCTCACACTGACGATTGAACCGGAAGACTAAAATTTGGGCCATTTCCCCCGAACGCCTGTTTTCGATGGGAACAAAGCCACTTGCCCCTTTTTTTCCTCTCGTGTTATAAAGCTGTAATGGACACCCCCTCAATCCCCCGGCCTCAACTAGCCGTTTTGCTTGCCTCCGGTCATCACACCGACATCGGCCAGGTGCGCAAGATAAACCAGGACAGCCTGCTGGTGATGGAAATGGACAAAGTCAACCAGTCCATGCCCAGCCCGCTGGGACTCTACGTGGTGGCCGACGGTTTGGGGGGTTACGAGGGCGGCGAGATTGCCAGCGGCCTGGTGGTGACAGCCATTGCCAGTTTGGCCCAGGCCGACCTCTTCAATAGTTTCATTGGCGGCGCGCTGGACGAGGCCGCTACCAAGACCTGGCTTCAACTGGCAGTGAAGCGGGCCAACGAGGCCGTGGTGGAGAAGCGCACCGGCGCCAACAGCGAAATGGGCAGCACCCTGGTGATGGCCGTCGTCAACGGCCTCAACGTTTGCCTGGCCCACGTCGGCGACAGCCGGGCTTACCGCCTCAACTCATCGGGCGAACTCGAACGTCTCACCTACGATCACTCCCTTGTCGAAGAACTGGTGAAAGCCAAACAACTCACCCCGGCTCAGGCCAAGAGCCACAACCTGGGAAGCCTCGTCTACAAAACCATCGGCAACAAAGAAGAGGTTGAGCCTGACGTGCAATCGGTGGAGCTGGAGCCGGGCGACCGACTCATTTTGTGTTGTGACGGCCTCAACGGCATGATCAGCGACGAGCAGATTGCGGCCATTGCCCACGCCGCGCCCACCCCGGCCGAGGCCGCCCACCGCCTGGTCACTGCCGCCAACGAAGCCGGTGGCCGCGACAACATCACGGCCATTGTCGTCGAAATTTCCATCCGTTGAAAATCCTATGGAAGAATCGAATGAAAATGCATCCACTCTGATGTGGGTTGCCGTCATTGGCGGCTTGCTTTGCATTTGTTTGGCCGGCGGGCTGGCAATGGCCGGCGCCGGGGCCTTCATCTTTACTCGAACCGGGACGTCGCTCCCGCTTCCTTTCCTCTTCACACCTACCCCGGCCATCCCGCCCACCTTCACGCCCATTCCCGTTCAATCGGACGCGCCTCTGTATCGCGAAGACTTTGACAGCGAAGGCTCGTGGTCAACCTTCGACGACGAGACCGGGCGGGCCGTCGTCGCGGGTGGGGCGCTGAGGGTGGAAGCCAGCCAGCCGCAGGTGGTGTCGTGGGCGCGGCCCGGCCAGGAGTTCGACAACTTTGACTTGACCGTGACGGCTGGCGTGGTTGACGGGCCGACGAACGCCACCTACGGCGTCTTCCTGCGGGTGGTGGATGTGGGTCACTACTACTACTTGCAGTTGAGCGGCGAAGGCTCGTGGAGTTTTTACCGCTACGAAGAGCCGAACTGGATCACGCTGGTGGACTTTGCTTAGAACCTATCCTAAAGACCCCTTTGCTGATACAGTTGCCAAATGCCCAAGACTGTGAAAACACCAATCAAACAACAGAAACCGACTCGCCCAACGAGGCCGACCAATCCCACGACAGGCGGTTTTGAAATCTCGGACGAGTTATGGGCCGTGCTGGCCCCTTTACTCCCCCCGTATGTAAATCGGCATCGCTTGGGCGGCGGTCGCCCCCGTGTCCCAGAGCGCCAATGCGCCAATGGCATTTTCTATGTCCTGCGTACGGGTTGCCAATGGAAGGCCTTGGACACGACGGGGATCTGTTCCGGCTCAACGGCACACCTCCGTTTTCAAGAATGGGTCGAAGCCGGGGTGTTCTTGGACCTTTGGCGAGTCGGGCTGGAAGCGTACGATGAACTGAAAGGGCTGGACTGGAGTTGGCTAAGTATGGATGGCGCGATGACCAAAGCACCATTGGGCGGGGAAAAAAACCGGCAAAAACCCGACCGATCGCGGCAAGTCGGGCGTCAAACGCAGTCTGTTGACCGAAGCCAACGGCATCCCCGTCGGTTTGGCCGTTGACGGGGCCAATCGGAATGATATGAAGATGGTCCGAGAGACCGTTGAGAGCAACCCGGTGCAACGCCCAGAGCCAACGCCTGAACAGCCGCAAGGCCTGTGCCTGGATAAAGGGTATGACTACGACGAAGTGCGCCAAACGTTGCAAGAGTTTGGTTTCACCGCTCATATTCGAGCGCGGGGTGAAGAAGCTCTGGCCCTCAAGCGCGAAGCTGGCTTCAAAGCCCGGCGGTGGGTAGTCGAACGGACTCATAGTTGGATGAATCGCTTTCGGCGCATTTTGATTCGCTGGGACAAGTCTGCTGAGAATTACATCGCTTTTCTGCATTTCGCCTGCGCGCTCGTCGCTTTCAGGGCCGCTGGGTTATTAGGATAGGCACTTAG
>JACPWC010000061.1 GCA_016197225.1 Chloroflexota bacterium | reverse complement strand
CTCGTCCGTCGCCACCTGTGGACCTCCGTGAAATTCGTGAACTCACCCGTGCAAACGCCATCTCTCGTAATTCCCAGCACCCTCTTCAATGGGCTACTCGATACTGTCTGCTATGCACGTTGAAATGGATAAAGTCCAGTTTGATGAAACAATGGCCGTCTTTGAAAGTTTGCCTGAGGGGCAACGCAGTCCTTACATCATAGAAAGCTCCCTGAGCAATATGCGCCCGGACAGGCTCAAGCGCCTTCGCGACACCAACTGTTTCGCCGTCGCTCCGGGCGTTGAGTCCTGGACTCACTATTCAAACAAGGCCGGAGTGGGCAAAGCGACGGGGCCTGAAAAGCTGAGGCAGGTTGTGGAGCAGTTTCACACTCTTCACGAATATGTTCCTTACCTGCAAGCCAACTTCATCTTTGGTCTTGATACGGATACCGGCGATGAGCCTTTTGAATTGACCAAAGAGTTTGTTCGTCGAACGCCTTTCGTCTGGACGTACATGAACATTCCGTTTGCCTTCGGCGGCACGCCTCTTTACAACGACTTTCTGCGAGAGGGCCGCATTCTGAAGCAAATGCCGTTTACCTTCTACATACTTCCCTATCTGACGCTGATTCTGAAAAGCTACGACCCCATCACTTATTTTCAGAAGATGATCGATCTGTACTCGCTTGTTACTTCGGGCGAGTTGTTGCAGACGCGATTCGCCAACAGCGAGCACCCGTTCGCCAAATACACGCACTACATGCGCACCGCCTTCACCAGACCGATCCTCAGAGGTCTTCAAATTATCCTGAAGCACTTGCAGACCGACAAACAATTTCTTGCTTTTCATACCGGGGAGTCACACGCCCTGCCCGGCTTCTACGTCCGCGAGTACAAGCGACAGCTAGGGAGGTACGCCGAGTTGATGCCAATTGAAGAGAGCGAGCCGGTGCTCAACGAAGCGATTTCGGCGCCTCTTCTCACTATCCCGGTAGCGGCTTAACGTCAACGGGCAGAGTTGAAAATTGCGTCTCTACAATCCAAACCGCCGCCAGGTATGTGCAGGATACTTGGCGGCTTTTACGTTATAATCCCGCGCCGTGAGTCAGCGATCTCTTCGTCTGGTTGGCGCTTTTCTGCTTGGTCTGGCGATTCTCCTCTTCTTCGGCTACTTCCTCATCTATCTACGCTACACCGCCGCTCTGCTCCAGTTCCCGTTCGACTACGATCAGGGTGAGGGCTTCGAACTGAACGACTCGGTGTTGATGGCGGGCGGCGAGTGGCCCTACAGGAGCAACGAAGTCTTCCCGTTCTACGCTTCCAATTATCCGCCGCTCTATCATATTATCCTCGTGCCGTTTGTGTGGGCCTTTGGCCCGGCTTACTGGTACGGGCGGTTGGTGGCGTTCCTGAGCACCCTCGTCACGGCCTTAGCCATTGGCTACGCCGTTCATCGCGCCAGCCGCGACAAACCCATCAGCCTGCTCGCCGGCTTGGCCTTCCTGGCCTCCAACTACGTTTATCACATCGGCCCGCTCTTCCGCCAGCATATTGTGATGGTGATGTTCGAGACGCTGGCGATTGTGATTCTTGCGCCACTAAGTCGCCAGACTTCGGAAGTCTCGCCGGTGTTTGGCGCTTCCGAAGTCTGGCGAGTGTTCTGGGGCTTGCTTTGCCTACTGGCCGCCGGGTACACAAAACAGTTGGCTTATGCCACAGTGGCGGTTGCCCTTTTGTTTATCATCACTCGCGGAGTCAAACGGGGACTCGTTGCCTCGGCGGCCTTCACGGCAGTGGCGGCCATTCTCTTCGGCCTGATCAACCTCGCCACCGGCGGCCAGTGGTGGGTCAACATCATCCTGGCCAACATCAACGAATTTATCCCCGGTCAGGCCGAGGGCCTCTATCGTCAGTGGCATGACTTGCATTTGATTTTGATCTGGCTTGCAGTAATCTGGGTTGTGCTCGAACTGGCGCGGCGGCGCGTGCCGCTTTATGCGTTGTGGTTCGCGGGGGCGGTTGCCAACGGGGCGCTGGCCGGCAAGTGGGGCGCGGGCGAGTCTTATTTCACCACTTCGATTGCGGCGATGTGTATTTGCGCCGGGTTGTTGATGGCCGAATGGAGAGGAAGGAGCAAGGCCTGGCCGACGGTTGCCCAGTGGGCAACCGCCATTGCCGTTCCGGCTTTGTTCATCGCTCAAGCCGGTCGGCTCATCCACATGCCGACTCAAGGGCGATTGTTCGAGCCAATTGCCCGCGCCCTCGGCCTGCCGGTTGATCAGCAATTCGAAGCGCGCGGTTTCGTTGACGTTGGCGGCGTGGGCATGTTTGTGGACAGCGAGGGGCGGATGCAGTATTACGACTCGCAAGGCTACACTCAGCTTGGCCGCCCGCCGAATCGAATTGATAGCGAGCAAGGCTACAAAATTTTGGCCTACACTAGACCTGTTGACGGGCCGGTGCTGACGGAAGAAGCCGCCTTCTCGTTGTTGGCCGGCAAGGAGCAGGCGGGGAATCCGACGCAACTGCTCAACCTGGCCAAAAATTCCATGCTAGACTCCAGCGCGATGGTGAATATGATTAACGCTCAGAGTTTCGACGTCATTGTGCTCAAAGCTGAGTTCTACCCGCGCTCGGTGCTGATCGCCATCGGCCAGAACTACGAGCCGGTCGAAACCATCATCATGAATGGATTCAACTACCGCATTTTGAAACCGAAAGGCGGGAACAATGTCCCCTGATCAAGTGACGTGCGCTGTTTGCCAAACCGCCAATGACGCCGACGCCGAGTTCTGCAAGAAGTGCGGCGACCCCTTGAAGTATGCCTGCCCTAACTGTGGCGCTAAGAACTGGACAGGGGCCGAAGACTGCGCCTCGTGCGGCCACGATCTGGACCCGATCTCGTTTATGAACGAGCGGCGAGTCAGAGGGTTCAAGTCCACACTGGAAGAGCAACGCAAAATGGCCGGATCGTTGAAAGCTGAAGAAGAAGAGTCCAGCCGTAAACGATTGGGCGAAATGTGGGAAACCGAGAAGCGACGGCAGGAGTTTCTGGCCCGGCAGAAAGCCCGGCAAGACCGCGAGCAAACCATTTTGTTCATCGGGCTGATCGCCATCGTCGTGATTGTCATCGTTGTCGTCGGCGTCTTCTTTCTGTTTTTTGCCAAATGACCCAGCCTCAACCGCCTCTCAAACCCGCCCCGTTTCCTGTTGACCTGCCTGTGTATCAAGGGCCGCTCGACCTGCTCCTGCAACTCATCGAGCGTGAGGAACTCGACATCACCAAAGTGGCCCTGGCCCAGGTGACCGATCAATACCTGGCCCACGTGCGCGCCCTTGAACAGCAAAGTCTGGAAGGCATCGCCGACTTTCTTGTCATTGCCGCCCGGCTCGTCCTCATCAAATCCGAGGCCATCCTGCCGCGCCCGCCGGAGCGCGCGCCAGGCGAAGAAGACCCTGGCGACGAACTGGCCCGCCAGCTCATGGCCTACAAAAAGTACAAAGAGATCGCCAGCGCCCTGCACCAGCGCGAAGTGGACGGTCTGCGAACCTATCTGCGGCTGGCCGCCCCGCCCAAAGTTGAAGGCAAGCTCGATCTTTCAAACGTTTCCGTAGACGATTTGTGGAAGGCCGTCGCCCGCGCCCTGGCGCTGATGCCCGACGCCCCGCCCGTCTCGTCGGTCGTCGTCCCGCCCCGCATCACTATTCGCGACAAAATACGCCGGGTGCAGTTGGCCTTGCGCGCCGGGGGTAACGCTCGCTTCTTCGATCTGTTGGCCGAGGCTAAATCGCGAGTGGAAGTGATGGTGACGTTTTTGGCGATCCTGGAGTTGGTAAAACAGCGGCGGGTGACGGCCCTTCAAGAGAAACTGTTTGGCGACATCGTGGTGGAGCCGGTGGGCGACTGGATCAACGACGATGCGATTGAGATTTACTCGGAGATGGATCCTTCGGCGGAAGACGAAACCCCTGCCGCCAGCCCTGAAGAATCAGGCCTGTCATAGCCCCCAACCCGTCCACAACCACGTCCGGCCAGTGGCCCTCGCGACCCGGCACAAAGGTTTGATGATACTCGTCGGTCGCCGCGTACAATACCGTGAGTGCAAAAGCCCAGATCAAATGTGAAAGCCGCAACGGCGCAGACCCGCGCGCGCCGCGCAACATGAAGACGGCCAGGAACGCGTACTCGATGAAGTGCGCGCTCTTCTTGGTCACAAAATCCCACACGCCCAGATCAGGCACTAATAAAGTCCCTTTGGGTTGCGACGAGAAGGTGAAGATGATGAGCATCCAGAGGAGCGCAAGGCCCCAGCGTGTCAGAAAAGATTTCATCAATCGGAATCTGTGAAGTCAAACGACAAACGTCAAACGACATATCTAACGTTTGTCGTTTGTTGTTTTACGGAGCGACTCTAATCTTAGCCAATTCAATATGATCCCCAACTTCGTGCCCATCGTCGGCCAGCACCGAGAGTCGATCCTGGCCGGGGTTGAGAATCTTCGTCAGTCCAAATTCAATCGTGTACTGACCGGGCGGCGTGTCCGACGCCAGAACGATCTGCCGCGTCTCGGAACGCACTTCGCCGAGCGGCCAGCCGGTGATCGGCGGCACAATGATCGAGTCGGCGATGGCCCAGATTCGGCCATCCGCGCCGACGATGTGGGCGTAAGCCCAGTAGTCGGCTTCGGGCGCGACAGGTTGCCAGTAAGTAGTGAGAAGAATTGTGTTTCCCGGTTTTAGTATGCGTGCATCGAGTTCGTAACCCCTTAGTGCCATCTTGTTGGCAAAGTTGATGGAAGTTGGGTTGGGTACAGTGCCTACACGACTCTGCAAAGCGAGCGCGCCAACTTCAAGTGTGTCGCTGTCGTTTGCGATCAGTGGCCGGTTCTCGTCAGGATTCCACAAGCCGACTCGCACGGTGAGCGTTTCGGGCGCGTAAGCGGTGTCGGGAATGAAGACGCGGTAAGTGTCGGCCAAGATTTGGCCGACGCGCCAGGTGGTAGTGATCGCTTTGCCCAAACCCGGATACGTGTCGCGTTGGGCGACGATGATGCCTTCGCTATTTACAAGGTGAACAAAAACTTGAAGCGGCGCGGTGGTCTGTGAGAGAGGTCGCCAGTAAACAGTCACGCCCACGCCGTCACCCGGCTGAACCTTATCCGCCGAAACTCGGTAGCCAACAATCTCCGCCGCGCCTTCAAAGTTGGCTGAGGCCAGAGTCGTATCTTTAGGTAATGAAGCGGCAACGCGAGGGTAGGCGAAGGCGGGAGCGAGGTAGCCAAACAGGGCAACGAGGGCAAATAAAAACACAAAGGCGCTAAGACTCAAAGATACAAAGATTCTTCGGCTCTCCCGGCTTGGGCAGGAAAGATTCAACGCAAAGGCGCAAAGCCGCCAAGGCATAAGCCGGTTTTCTTTGCGTCCTTGTGACTTTGCGTTAAACCCGGTAGAACTGATTTTTCTTGGTGGCCTAGTGTCTTCGTGTCTTGGTGTCAGCAACTCCTGCCATCCCAACACAAACAACAATCCTAGTGCCGGGAAGATTTGGAAGACGAGGCGGGCATTGGCCGTGGCGGGGATGGTGATCATCAGCACCCCCCACCCAGCCAGCGAGACGAGGACGGCGAGGGCCACGATGAGCAAGCCCGGCGAGCGGAACTCGCGCCGCGCCCGAGTGAGGCCGATGACGGCCAACATGCACAAGGCGGCTAAACCTTGATAGGCCCAATCCGGCAAAACGATCTGCCCGTAATCGAACCGCGCCCAGAACGTCGTCCAGGCATAAGGCAAGCCGGAGAGGGCTTCGCGAATGAGGCGGGCGCGATCAGCATCGCCGGCCCAGGCTGATTGATAATCGCGCAAACCCATAATGTCGCCAGTTTGCAGGTAGTTGCGGGCAAACCACCAACCGGTCAGAGCAGTGAACAGTGAAACAGTGAGCAGTGAATACTTGAAGCAGTGGCGCTCGTGTCGAAGGCTAGCGGCCACAAACGCGGCGGCGGCCGCTAGGATCAAAGGCAGGGCCGAGGCTTTCGACAGGATGCCGAGTCCCAGGGCGATCCCCAAAGCAAGGCCGCGCCGGTTCGTCGGGCCAAACTGAGCAATGGCCGCCGACTCGACAATTGCCCATGAGCCGAAGAAGGCAACAGCAGTGTCGTTGTTGAGCGAGGCCGAGCCGTGCAGGAACATGGGGTTGAAGGCGACGAAGGCCATCGCGCCGAGGGCGAGTGCCGGTCGATCTGGAAACACTGTGCGACTCAAACGATAAGCCATAAGCACCGCGCCGAGGCCGAAGAGCATGGAGAGCCAGCGGCCAAGATAGACGATAAGAGTTGCGCCGCTGAATTGCCAGCGTTCATCAGGCGAATGCAAATATTGATTCTTGTTGTCGGTGGATGGCTCGAAGTAGCGAAAGCCCCAGAAAGGGTTGACGGGCGGCGTGTAGTCGGGGCCAGCGTCGGATTGAATGGGCGAAGTGATCAGCGCGGCCAGAATGTAATAAAGCGGCGGATGGTGCGCTTGCAGTTCGCGGGACGATTCAGCTGAGACGGGCGGCAGGGCGTGGTTGAGAGTCAGATAGCGAACGTAGCGAAAGTGCCGGATTTCGTCTACGGCTTCAAACGGCGGGTTGGCAAAGTTGTAGGCCAGAGCCAGTATCACGAAGGCGGCGCTGATCAGAATAGCCCAGCGTTGTTGTTGACCCATGTATCAGGGTCAACGGATTGAACGAATTCAACGGATATATTTATAAAAAATCCGTTCAATCCGTTTCATCCGTTGACCCTTTTACCCGCCCAACCTGGCGTGCGCGGCCATGAAGCGCTCGACGCGTTTGGGATCAACCTGGTTAGCCCAGTAGCCGTCTACCTTGAAGTGGGAGCCGACGATGAAGCCGTCGGCGGCGGGGTAGTAGCCGCCCAAATTGTCGGCGGTGACACCGGAGCCAAGATAGACCGGCAGGCGGCAATGTCGCTTCACTTCGGCGATGTCGCCGGCTTGCGGCGGGTCGCCCGTCACCGAGCCGGTGACGATGACTGCGTCGCCGCGCATGAACTCCACCGTCTCCGCCGTCGCCCCGATGCCGATGTCGGCGGTGATGGCATGTGAGCTGTGCTTCTTCTTCACGTCGGCCCAGACTTGCACGCGCTCGGCGCCGATCTGTTTGCGGTAGCGCAACAACTTTGCCGCCGATGATTGAATGAGGCCCTCGTCGGCAACGTGGGCAAACACAAACCCCTCAGCCCGAATGAAATCCAGCCCGGCGGCGTGAGCAACGGCCATTGCCTCAAGGTTGGCCCCGGCCAGAATTTGAATGCCGCACGGCAGGCCGCTGGCCTCTTTGACGGCGTGGGAGACGATCGTCATTGCGGCTACGATCTCCGGCCCCACGCCGCCGCGCAAGTAAGGCAGGTCGTGCATGTTCTCAAGGCCAATCGCCTGAACGCCGGCCTCCCGGTAAATTTTAGCTTCGGCCAGCGCTTTGGCTTCAATCTCGCGCACGCTCAACCGGCTGGCAGGCGTGCCCGGCAGGGCTTCGACGTGAATCATGGCGATGACGGGTTTTTGGGACGTGAACATTAAACTCCTTTGAAGAAACGACAAACGTCAAGGCATGTATGTCGTTTGACGTTTGTCGTTTACTCCAGCGATTATACCTGATAGCCTCTGTTATACTTCCGCCCGTGCGCCGCCTCTTTACCCTCATCCTGATTCTGTTCATTGCCTTCACTCTGCGTGTTCACCTGCTTGGCAATCAAGAGTTGCGCGGGGACGAAGGCTTTAGCTGGAATTACATTCAGGACTCGCCGGGCGAGATTCTGGCCCGCATCATTCGCGAAGGCGATCCTCAGCCGCCGATTCATTATTGGCTGTTGTGGGGCTGGGCCAAGATGACGGGCGAGACCGAGTTTGCCATGCGGGCCTGGTCGGCCCTGCTCAGTTTGATGCTGGTTCCATTGATGTATCAAGTGGGGCGCAGGTTGTGGCGGGAGGAGGTTGGCTTGCTGGCGGCAAGTCTCACGGCCATTCACCCTCAACAAATCTGGCTGGCGCAGGATGTGCGCAACATGTATCAACTGGCGCTTATTGCTTTGCTGGTCGCCACGTTGTTATTGCCAAAGCTGATTCACCACGAAGACACTAAGACACGAAGGCACACGAAGAAAATCTTCTATTGGCTTGGCTATGTGGCTTGCGGAACGTTTGCGATGTATAGCCATTATTATGCGCTGTTTCCGTTGATGGCGCATGGGGCTTATGTGCTCGCTTCGTCTTTACCCGGCGACTGGAAGTCGCGGCCACAAAATTCACAAAGCCCGCCTGCGCGGGCTAGCGCCGAGTCGGCGAAGGCCGACTTCGCGCCTCGGGTAGCGGTTGCTGCGGTGCCAACCGCCGATGCGTGGTCATGGCTCACCGCCGGTCTCGCCATCGCCGCCCTCGTCGCCCCCTGGGCCATCACTATTCTGCCTGTTTACTCACGCGGCCAACTAGCCGATCCCGGCTCACTGCCCTTCACCCAATACGCCACCGCCGTCCTCGGCGACCTCACCGCCGGCCCCGCCTTCCCCGAACAAATCAAACTCATCATCGCCGCCGCCTTCTTCCTTATTTCCTTCTTTTCCATTTTCGCTTTGTCTCCCCGTCTCCTTGTCTACCTTCTCTCCTCTCTCCTCATCCCCTTCCTCGGCACCTACGCCATCGTCGCCGTGCGCGCCACCTTCAACACGTTCTATCTCGTCTTCGCTTTCCCCGCCGCTTACCTGCTGGCCGCTGGCGGCCTGCATGCGCTCCACAAAAAATTCCCGCCGCTCGGCGCGGCCATCATCGTCATTAGTATCGCCGCGTTTGTCGTCGGCCTCAATAACCAATACACTAATCCCCAATACAGTAAAACGCGCGGCCTGAGAGAAGTGGCCGCTCATCTCGCAGAGTCGGATCAACCGGGCGACATCTACCTGGCAAACTTTCCCGATCCGGTTCAGGTCTATTACACCCACAACCTCGGCGTGTCGTATCACATGCTCCCCGGCAAAGCCAACGATCACTCTGACGCCGAACTGAGCCAACTCATCGCGGGCCGCATCTGGTTCGTGCCCGTCAACGCGCCAAACTGGGACGCCGACGCTTATGTGCAAAACCGCTTGCTCAACACGGCCATCCTGAGTGAAGACCAACACTTCAACAAGATGCGGCTGATGCTGTTCATTCCGCCGACAGAGGCCGAGCCGCTCACGACAAAATTCGCCGACGGCATCCGGCTCGTGGGCTACCATCTTGCGCCAGGCCGCCTCACCCTGGTTTGGGTTGCCGACTCGGCCCCCACTGCCGACTACACCATCTTCGTCCACGCTTTGGCCGGCGACGGCTACAACGTCGTCGGCCACGACGCGCCACCCAAAGTTTCCACTTCACAGTGGCGGCCCGACCGGTTGATCGTGGACGTTCACGAGTTCGACATCCCAACTGATCAGCCAATCAGCCTGGTCGTTGGAATGTACCTGCCTTCGACGGGCGAGCGCCTCAGATTGGAGACGGCCGGTTTCGGGGAACCGGACGCGGCGCTGGTTGCGAGTCTTGAGCCTTAGCCACGCCTACTTTCGCCAACCAATTCTTCTCAATCCTATCCGCCAAATTGAAGAACCTGGCGCATAATGATGCTCGGTAGTGGATCGAACGTCGCCTCCCCCTCCGACGTTTCTAAATCTGCTTTCTCCTCCTCACCCCCCGAAGTCCTCCCCTGTGTGCTTCCCCCGGCCACAGGGGAGGCGTAATTTAACGGCCCGTTGTCCGTAATTTGAGCGTGGTTGATTTTTGTCTGATTCAGGTTATAGTTGCCGTCACTATGACCCTCTCTCGATCCATTTCCCATATCATTGAACCGCAATATGCCATTGAGGGCGCTGGGGTGCTCCTGCGCCGCTCCTTTGCCCCGCGCGTCTCGAACGAATATGATCCTTTCCTGCTCTTTGATCACTTCGCCTTCAACGACCCCATCGAAGGCCCGCTGGTCGGCTTCCCCACCCACCCTCACCGCGGCATCGAGACCGTCACCTATATGCTCGAAGGCTCCGTTCATCACCGCGACAGCCTGGGCAACGCGGGTCTGATCGGCGCCGGCGATGTTCAATGGATGACGAGCGGGCGCGGCATCATGCATGAGGAAATGCCCCGTCGTGGCCCGAGCGGCGCAATCTACGGCTTTCAGTTGTGGGTCAACTTGCCTGCCGCGCAAAAGATGACGGCTCCGCGCTATCAGGAAGTCAGCGCCGAAACGATCCCGGTCATGCGTCAAGACGGGGCGAGTCTCCACCTGGTGGCCGGCGAGTTCGGCAATACACGCGGCCCGGTGACCGAGATTGCGGCCTCACCCACGTATTTGGAGGTCAATCTGAGTCCCGCCTCCTCGTTCGCCCTCTCCGTCCCGCGCGGCCACACCGCCCTGGCCTACGTCTTTGAGGGAGCGGGCCACTTCGGCGCTGATGAGACGGCCGTGGAAGCGGTGCGTATGATCGTGTTCGACGACGGCGACCGGATTGAAGTCCAGAGCGAGGCCGGGGTGCGTTTTATGCTGATTGCCGGCGCGCCGTTTCGCGAGCCGATTGCCCCTTACGGGCCGTTCGTCATGAACACCGCCGAAGAAATCCGGCAGGCGTTGTTTGAATTGCGGAATGGGACGTTTATCAAGTGACAAATTGGGGCGTCAAGAAAAAGTGCAGCTACACGCCTGAAGCTTCAACGCGGTGAAGGGCCGCCTTAGGGTGGTTGATTTTTGTCTGGCGTGGGATATACTTGCTTCAAGAGTGTGGCGGAAGGTCGCTATAAAATCTCTCGTAATGGGGCCAATAGCCGCAAGTGTAGCATTTTGGGCCGTTGGGAGTGATTTTGCCGTAAGCAGTTGCCATCTACTCATATGATTGGGTTACTATGAGCACCCGAACCCTGACAGTCCAAATTCACCTAAATAGCGGCAACTCTCTACGGTTACAAAATGAACAGCAAGCCCAAGTCGCAGCCAACTCAAAGTTACCCAATCAATGTGTTTTTGTTTATTCTGGCACTCGTGCAGATAACTGCTCTGGTGCTCGTGGTACGTTATTTGGCTTCAAAGAACTCCCTTGCCTCACAGGAATCGCCGCCCAATCAGGAGTCATTACAAGACAATAAGAATATGAATAGAGCCGTAATGCCATCCGGTGTTACCGATAAGCGAAAGCTGCAGAGATCAGATACGATTGGAATAGTGCAAATCTCTTTGGCATTCTTAGCAGTGGCTTTTGCAGCTTCTGTATTAGTCTTTACTCCAGCCAGTTCACCTTTCCTTAGATTCGTCGGGATATTATTGATAGCCTTAGCTCAATATGGTGTGTACCTATCCTTACAAGAGGCCACAGATCTTATGGGATGGTCATCGCTGAAGCTATTTGACCCGACCTGGGTGTTTGGCATCGTGTGGTACGGAACGATGGCTATATCACTTGTGCTATTTGGAATGAGTGCGGGGACGCTGGTCTCTACGCAAATCCCAGCCCTAGCAGTTTGTCGGAGAGGCCCCTGCCTTTCCGAGTTGAAGCAGTGATACACTTTGTCTATGACCCGAAAATTCAAAACCGCTGATTATGAAGCAACACTCGATCTGGCCGTAAGTTTACGAGAGGCCCTGCCGCCCAATCACTTGGCGCGGTTCGTCGTCGATATAGTAGCGCAACTGGACTTGGGCGCGCTGTATGCCCGTTATGCGCCAGTGGGCGGTGAAGCCTTTGCGCCAGACATTCTGCTGGCGTTGTTGTTTTATGGCTATGCCACCGGCGTGTTTAGTTCCCGCAAGATCGAAAAGGCCACTTACGAAAGCTTGCCCTTTCGCTTCATTGCCGGGAACTGGCATCCGGATCATGACACCCTGGCTAATTTTCGCAAAACTTTTCTGGTCGAGATCCAAGAATTGTTCGTGCAAATTCTGCTCTTGGCTCAGGCCGCCCAAGTATTGAAACTCGGCAATCTCAGTTTGGACGGGAGCAAAATTCATGCCGATGCTTCCAAGAGCCAAGCCGTCAGTTACAAACGTCTGCTGGAACTGGAAGTCCAATTGCGCCAGGAGGTGCATGACTTGTTGGCCCTGGGTGAACAAGCCGACCAGGGTGACCGGCAGTTGCCGGACGGATTGGTCATCCCGGATGAAATCGCCCTGCGCCAGGAGCGGCTGACGAACCTGGCCCAAGCCAAAGCGGTGTTGCAAGCCCGCGCCCAGGAACGGTACCAAGCTGAGAAAGACGACTACGATGCCAAAGTCCGGGCCCGTGACGAAAAAGCTCGGAAAATGAAACGTAAACCGCACGGGCGCGCTCCAAAACCGCCGACCCCAGAGCCGCGAGACAAGGACCAGTACAACTTTACCGATCCCGATTCGCGGATAATGAAGAACAGCACCAATCAAGGCTTTGACCAGCATTACAACGCTCAGGTGGCGGTGACCCAAGACAGTTTTCTCATTGTCGCTAACACCCTCTCCAACCATCCCCCTGATGACGGCGAAGCGTTGCCCACCTTGGACGCGATCGCCCCGGAAGTTGGCAAACCCCAAGCGGCCGCTTTGGACAACGGCTTCTTTAGTGCGGCCAACATCGCGGGTATGGTAGCGCGCGGGATTGACTCTTATATCGCCACCGGCCGGGAGACTTCTCATCATCAAAACTGGCGGGCCTACTTTGCTGAACAACCTACCCCGCCGCCGGACGATGCCAGCCCGACGGTTAAAATGGCCTACCAACTTCAGACCGAAATCGGTCAAGCCATTTATCGCTTGCGCAAATGTACCGTCGAGCCAGTCATTGGCATTATCAAAGAAGTCCTGGGCTTTCGCCAGTTCTCCTTGCGCGGTTTGGCCGCGGCGGCGGGCGAGTGGGGCCTGGTTTGCTTGGCCTTCAACTTGAAACGTCTGCATGTCTTGCTGGTTGCCTAAGAGGATTCTTCAACGCGCCTGTTGCCAGAAAAACGAGCGGTTGAACCCACGAAATGCACATGTATGACCTGCCAGTCGGCCATTGACGACCTGTAGTTACCTATGATCCGCTTCGAAAAACATATTTCGACTTTTCTCTCCGACAAACTGCTAGAAGCTCAACCTACGTCACCGACTAATTTTGTATCACCTACGACCAAGCCCTCGCCTGTGCCCCATACCCTTACTCCAACAGAAGCCGCAGGCTCGCTCTCTCCAACAGCAACGAACACTATTACACCGGCTTTCTCAGCTACGGCAACACCTACATTCACGCCAACTGCAATCACTATAAGTCAACAACTAAGTAACCGTCTGCAAAAACAACGATACGATTTAGCAAGTTCAGGGTGGTTATCCCACGAAAAGCAACTCAATCGGGTAGCCCGGGCGCATTGCTGCGCCCCGCCACCACCTTAGACCCAAACGCTACCATCAAAAAGCGGCCTCGCTCTCCCCGAGCAAGGCCGCTTTTTATTCCGCCAGCGCCAACTTATTCTACCGTCACACTCTTCACCAAATTGCGCGGCTGGTCCGCGTCACAGCCGCGCAAGGTTGACGCGGGGTTTCGCGCTCGTCGCCAGTATCGCACTTGACAGGTATGCGCCATTGGCGTATAGTTGGCTCAAGTATGGTCATCGTCGAAACTTCAGTGTTCACCCGGCAGGTATTGGAACTGCTGACGGACGATGAGTACCGCAAGTTGCAGGTTGTCTTAGCCAACCGCCCCAGCGCCGGAGACCTCATCAAAGGCAGTGGCGGTTTACGCAAAATACGATGGGCAATAGCAGGACGTGGCAAACGAGGCGGAGCGCGAGTCATCTACTATTGGGCGGTCAAGCAGGAACGGTTGCTCATGCTGTTCGTGTACCCCAAGAACGAACGCGATGATTTATCCGCCGCTCAACTCAAGTTATTGCGAACGATTGTCGAGGACGAATATCCATGAAAGAAGAGTTGTTCAATGAGTTGGTGGCTAGCGCACGGGAAGGCGGCGCAATACTGCGTGGCGCGGTCACCCCTTCGCGCGCCTTTGTTGTGGACGGGCCAAACATCAAGCGTGTTCGCGCCTATTATCAGCTGTCACAGAATGAGTTCGCCGCGTTGCTCGGTATCAGCGTAAAAACCTTGCGAAACTGGGAACAGGGCCGTCGAATGCCAGAAGGCCCGGCGCGTGTTCTATTGCAAGTGGCGGCAAAACATCCTGACGCTGTTTGGGATGTTGTTCGACCGGCTACTCGTCAAAAGAGCGCGAAGGCTAAAAGGCCAGGCAAAGTTGCCTGAAGGGCAACGGGGCGGTCTCCCGCCGCCACTTCAGAACCTAGCACAACTATCAAAAAGCGGCCTCGCTCTCCCCAAGCAAGGCCGCTTTTTTATTCCGCCAGCCCCAACTTACTCCACCGTCACACTCTTCGCCAAATTGCGAGGCTGGTCAACATCACAGCCGCGCAGGACGGCGATGTGATAGGCCAGCAGCTGCAGGGGCAGAACCGTTAGCACCGGGCTGAGGAGCCAGGGGCAATCGGGAACGTATAAGACGTGATCGGCTTTGGCGGCCATCAACGTGTCGCCGTCGGTGGCGACGGCAATCACGATCCCGCCTCTGGCTCTGGCCTGCTCCACCTGGCTCAACATTTTTTCGTACCAGCGATCCTTCGTCGCAATCACCAGCACCGGCATCTCCTTGTCAATCAAGGCAATCGGGCCGTGCTTCATCTCGCCCGCCGGGTAGCCTTCGGCGTGAATGTACGAAATCTCTTTGAGCTTGAGCGCGCCTTCGTAGGCAATGGGCATGTTGATGCCGCGCCCCAAGTAAAGGCAGTGATTGGTGTCGCGCAGGATTCTTGCCACCGCTTCCACTTGTGGCTCGCGGTCGAGGGTGCGGCCCACCAGGTCGGGCAGGCGGGCCAGGTCGGCGGCCAGCGCCTTGAGGTCTTTCGGCTTCAGCACGCCGCGCAGTTCGCCCAGCTTCATCGCCAACAAATACAGGTCAACCAGCGGCGCGGTGAAGGCTTTGGTTGAGGCCACGCCGATCTCCGGGCCGGACTGCATGGTGATGTAGCCATGCGCGACGCGCATCGCCTGCGAGCCGATGACGTTGACGATGCTCCACAAGGTCGCGCCCCTGCTTCGGGCTTCCTCCATCGCCGCCAACGTGTCGGCGGTTTCCCCGGATTGGCTGATGGACAGCGCCGCCGTCCGGTCGTTCACCAACGGGTCGCGGTAGCGAAACTCAGAGGCGATGTCCACTTCCACCGGAACGCGGGCCAGCGATTCGATCAACACCTTGCCGACCATGCCCGCATGAGCCGCCGTGCCGCAGGCCACGATGACGATCTTCTCAATCTTCTTAGCCAGTTCGGGCGTCAGGTTCAGGTCGCCCAACGTCACCTGCCCGGTTTCAAAGTTAATTCGCCCGCCGATGGTGTCGGTGATGGAGCGCACTTGCTCGTGAATCTCTTTTTGCATGAAGTGGCGGTACTCGCCCTTCTCTGCCGTCACCATGTCCCAGGCGATGGTGTGGACTTCTGGGTGAACGGCCTTGCCGTCGAATGTTTGCACTTCGTAGCCGTCGCGTTGAACGATCACCATCCAGCCCGACTCCAGAAACGCCATGCGTCGGGTATGTTCGAGGATGGCGGGCATGTCGGAGGCGAGGAACATTTCACCGTCGCCCAGGCCGACGGTGACGCCGCCGGCGTTGCCCATCCGCGCCGCCACGATCTTGCCCGGCTCGCGCGGCGTCATGGCCACGATCACGTTCGCGCCGCGCAGGCGCTTGAGCGTTTGCCGCACCGCTTCTTCCAACGGAACGTCGGCAGACAAATAACGTTCGATGAGATTGGCGATCACTTCGGTGTCGGTGTCGGAGCTGAACGTTGCGCCCTCGGCCAGCAGTTCCTCTTTGAGTTCGACGAAGTTCTCGACGATGCCGTTTTGCACCACGACCACGTTGCCGCCGTCGCTGAGGTGGGGATGGGCGTTGCGCTCCGAGGGCGCGCCGTGAGTCGCCCAGCGCGTGTGCCCGATGCCGATCGGGCCGCTCACCGGGTCGCTGTTGTAGCGCGAGACCAGATTATGCAGTTTGCCAACATCGCGCCGGATGTTGATCCGGGTGACGCCGTCACCCGCGTCGTGCAAGACGGCCAGTCCGGCTGAGTCGTAGCCGCGATACTCCAGCCGCTTCAAGCCGTCGAGAATGATCGGCGCCGCCTCGCGCGGGCCGACGTAACCAACGATGCCACACATGGGAAGCCTCCAGTGGGAAAGTGAACAGTGAACAGTAGTCAGTGAACAGTGATCTGCTCTTCACTGTTCACTGTTTACTGCTAACTGGACACTGACTTGGCCGCGCTCACTCGCGTTGGCCGGGCAGTTGCCTGCGGGCGTTGCGAGCGGCTTTTCCTTTGGAGGGGAAAGAGTGTCGGGTCCGGCTGACCCGGAGGGCTTCCGCTGAACTTTCGATTTTCCGGCTCTAGACCTCACAGGTCCGCTTCGCGAAGACCTGTGAGGTCTGCCGTTAACCCCGCCTTGCGTTGGGGAACCCTCATCCTCGTCACCCTGCATTTCCAGACTTCCGAAGTTTCGCTGCTTTTTGGCGCTTCGGAAGTCTCCCAGGGTCATGCGCTATCTTTCCCAAGTTCAAAATTGTCGGCAACCACCTCCTTCACTTCAAAACTTCCTTCACTGCCTCAATCGTCTCATCCACTTGCACGGGCGAAATCCAGTAATGCAAAACAGCGCGCAGGCGGCGCGGGCCTGCCGGGCCGATGAGGGCGCCGCGCTCCTTCAGCTTGTCGGCAAACTGTTGCGCGTTCATCGGCGCCTCCGGCGCGAGATCAAAATAGACCATATTCGTTCGCACCTGCGCCGGGTCGAGCACGATACCCGAAATTTTAGCCAGGCCTTGCGCCAGCCGTTGGGCATCGTCGTGATCATTCGACAGACGCTCGACCATCGTGGTCAGGGCCACGAGTCCGGCGGCGGCCAGGATGCCGGCCTGCCTCATGCCGCCGCCCAGCACTTTGCGCGCCCGCCGAACGCGAGCAATGAAGTCGCCGCTTCCGCACACCATCGAGCCGACCGGCGCGCACAGGCCTTTGGAAAGGCAAAACGAAATAGAGTCGGCTGGCCCGGCGAGGGCGGCGGGCGAAACATTGAGGGCGACGGCGGCGTTGAAGAGACGCGCGCCGTCAATATGAAATTTCAGTCCATGCTTCTTCGCCAGTGCGCCGATCGCTTGCGTATACTCAACAGAGATGGGTTGGCCGCCGCAAATGTTGTGCGTGTTTTCGAGGCAGACGAGGCGGGTAATGGGATGATGCGGGTCGTCGTCGCGAATGGCGGCTTCAACAGCCTCCAACGGCAGAGTGCCATCGGGGTTTTCCATGATCGGCACAGCCTGAGCCTGACCGAGCGCCGCAATCGCCCCCTGCTCTTCGAGATACATGTGACTGCGCGCACCGAGGATCACTTCGTCGCCGCGCTGAACGTGGCACATCATGGCCGACACATTGGCCATCGTGCCGCTGGCAACAAAGACGGCGGCCTCTTTGCCCAGCATCTCGGCGGCCAGCCTTTCAAGTTTGTTAATCGTCGGGTCTTCGCCATAAACATCGTCGCCCACTTCGGCGTCGGCCATGACCCGGCGCATGGCCGGCGTGGGATGGGTGACGGTGTCGGAACGCAGATCGATGATGTTAGCGGGCGAGTCATGAGTAGCGAAAGAGTTGTACATGAAACCCTCAAGGTGAGTTTCGCCAGGCTCTGATGGCGGCGACGAGCAGGCCGGTGAGAATGATCAGGGTGATAAGACGAGTGACAGCCTCGACGAGCCACGAGAGACAGCCGAGCTTTACACCCCACTGGGCCTGGGCGACTCCGGTTGGGTCGCCGTTGTTTTTCGCCCGCCGCTCCCCAGCCCAACCGGCCACGATGGCTCCCAATCCCAACGGATAAGCGAACAGCGAGATAAGAGGGATGAACGGGATTGGCGCGGTGAGCGAAAGCAGAAAGCTGACGACGCCCAACATCAAACTGGTTGCCGCCAACAAGTTGCGCCGGAGCGGCGTCAAGTCAGTCATGCCTCAGTCGGTGTTGCCATCAATACTTCCGCACAATCGCCTTATACGTATCCGGCTCGCGATTTTGCAAAGTTTGAAATTCTTCGCGGTTGCGGCGAACGTCGCTGAGGTCAACGCGGGCCAGAGCATAGCCTTCCGCCGGGTCGCTTGTTTTGGGATCAACCTCCCCGGCCAGCGAGGCGAACACCTGGCCGCGCGGCCCGACGATCATGCTGTCGCCGATGAACGACAGGGTGGCGTCTTCGCCCACCCGGTTGGCGGCGGCGATGAAGCACGAGTTCTCGTAAGCGCGAGCGGCAACGTAGGTGCGCCACTCGTCGTTGCGCGGCTTCTCCCAGTTGGCGCACAGCACGATCAAATCTGCGCCGTCGAGGGCCAGGGTGCGGGCCGCTTCGGGGAAGGCGATGTCGTAGCCAAGCAGGAGGCCGACGTTGCCAAAGGCCGTCTCGAAGATCGGGTACTTGTAACCGGCGCGGAAGATCATGCGCTCTTCGCCCTTGAGATGGACTTTGCGATAGTCACCAATCAACTCGCCATCCGGGCCGATGAGCACCGCCGTGTTGAAGAGGATCGACTCGACTTTTTCCTTCGACGGCATCCCAAAGGCGACGTGGACGTTGAACTCGGCGGCCCGCTGAGCCACGACGTTGACTGATGAACCGGGCACGCGCTGGGCCAGGTCTACAAAGCGCACGCCGCACTCGTAGCCGGTGGTGATGAGTTCGGGGAAGACGATGAGGTCAACTTTCTGGCTGCCGCAGATTTTGGCAATGTAGTCCGACATCTTGACGAGATTTTCTTCCATCTCGTTGAGCAAGGGTCGCATTTGAACGGTGGCAATGGTGACTTCGCGCATGAAGACAAGGCTCCTCGTAAGTTTAGGCTGATCCACCACGAAGGCACGAAGTCTCTAAGATTCACCAAGTTTTTCTTTGTGTAACTTTGTGTCTTCGTGACTTTGTGGTAGCTTTGGGTTTTGCAATTATAGCTGAGAGTGGGCGCTATTTTGCGCGGAGTTCGGCGAGGACCGCCGCCAAATCGGGCGGCAGGGGCGACTCGAAAGTGCGCGTCTCGCCGGATGGAAGCTGAAGGGTGAGGCGGGTCGCGTGCAAAAAGTGGCGGTTGAGGCCGGGCAGTTTGATTCCGGCGCTGCGGCGAGTCGCATAAAGCATATCACCGGCCAGCGGGCAACCGAGGAAGGTGAAGTGAACGCGAATCTGGTGGGTGCGCCCGGTCTTGGGTTCGACGTCGAGCAAGGTGAACAGCTTGAACGTTTCGCGAGTGCGATACTCGGTGATGGCTTCGCGGGCGGAGAGGTTGTCGGCCTGCAAAACGGCCATGCGCTGGCGGTTCTTCGGGTCGCGGCCCAGGGGCGCTTCGATGCGGCCCGTCGGAGTCGGCGGGCGACCGACGACTAATGCCAGATACAGTTTTTGCGCGGCGCGATCTTTGAACTGCGCTTGCAGGTGCCGGTGCGCCCGATCATTTTTGGCGACGACGATCAGGCCGGAAGTGTCTTTGTCGAGCCGGTGGACAATGCCGGGGCGTTGTTCGTTGCCTACCCCTTCGAGGTCGGGCGCGTGGGCCAGCACGGCGTTGACGAGCGTGCCACTGGCGTGACCGACGGCAGGATGCACGACCATGCCCGCCGGTTTGTCAATCACGATCAGATCGCCATCTTCATAAACAATGTCCAGCGGAATAGCTTCGGCGACGGCCTGGGCTGGGGCCGGCGGTGGGATGCGTAACACGATCTCGTCACCGTCATTCACTTTCGCGCTGGGCTTGGAAAGGGCCACATTGTTGACGGTGACGAAGCCGTCGTCAATCAGCCTTTGAATTTGGGCGCGTGAAAGATCGGGCAGGGCCTGAGCTAAATAGCGGTCGAGGCGGTTGAAGTCAGTTTCGACTGTCAAGGTAATGACGCGCATTGTGGTAAAGCATCTTCTTTGCCACGAATTACACGAACCATCACGAATTGGTTATTAACTTTCGTGCAAATTAGTGAAATTCGTGGCGGGGATTTCGCTCACTCATGTGTCGTACTGGCGGTCGGTTCGGCAGGCGGAACGGCGGCGGCTTTGGCGGCCTGCTCGGCGTTGTGCTCTTTCAGCATCAGCAGGGCCAGCACGATGACGCCAGAGGTGATCGAGAGGTCGGCCAGGTTGAAGATGGGCGCGTTGAGGGTGTTGCCCCAGTGAAAGAAGATGAAGTCGGTGACGGTGCCGAAAAACAGGCGGTCAATCAGGTTGCCAATCGCCCCGCCCAACTGCAAACCGAGAGCCAGGCGAACTGCAATTTGCCCTTCGGGAATCTGGCGATAGTAGAAGACGATGGCCCCGGCCACTAGAATGGCGACCACAGTGAAAATGCCGCCCGCCTGCTTGAACATGCCGAAGGCGGCCCCGGTGTTGTGGGTGTTGATGATGGTGAAGAAGTCGCCCAGGGCCGGGATGGGCGCGAATGACTCAAACAGGGCCAGGTTGTTGCGAATGTAGGCTTTGGTGAGTTGATCGGCCACGACCACGAGCGCGGCGATGGCGAAGAGGATGGTGTGTTGAAGGTTGCGTGACATGCATAGATTGTACCCTATAAAATAGGCTCGCCATCCATCGTCACCGCCTCACCAGCGTCTCGCACATCACTCCGGCAACGACCACCCCATTGACGGCGGTGATTGGCTGGTCTTCAAGCATGACCCAACTCGACGTTGTAAAACGCGCGCCGCCCAGAGTCGACCAGTTCCGCGCGAGGGTGTTACACCCGCACTGCCTGTACTTCCAGATATTCCGATTCGATATGAGTCGTGCCGTCGGCAGCGCGATTATGAGCCGACCATAGCGACTCCAGATCACGGCGTAAGGCGGCCTGACCCGCTTCGTCGAGCGCGGCAAAAGCGCGCTGGGTGGGGCCACAGTAGGCGCGATAAAACTCTACGACCTCCGGCACGCTAAAAGGATACTTGAAGGGATAGAACCGCCGGGTTAATTGCAAATCGGCGAGACCGTTGCGTAGCCGCTCACGCACGATGGCCTCATCGCCCCATAACACGGGAGGCGGCATGTTGGGCGGCGGCGGCACATGCTTGCCATTGACCTTGAACATCTGGCCGACGAAACTATCCGGCATCCAGTTGAACATGAGGATGCGGCCACCGGGCCGGCACACCCGCACCAGTTCAGCCGCCACCCGCTCGGGTCGGGGCGCAAACATCGCCCCGATCAGACTGAGAACTGTGTCGAACGATTTATCTGGGTAAGGCAGTGCCTCTGCATCCCCTTCGTCGAAGCGGATGTTCAAGCCTTCGGCGGCAGCGCGCGCCCGCGCTTGTTCGACGAGATTGGCGGCAATGTCCACGCCAGTGACAATAGCCCCGGCGCGGGCGGCGGGAAAGCAT
Source organism: Chloroflexota bacterium (assembly GCA_016197225.1). Lineage (NCBI taxonomy): Bacteria > Bacillati > Chloroflexota > Chloroflexota bacterium. Next base: position 13,848 of record JACPWC010000061.1, on the reverse strand, counting down.
AGTTGACCGGCGCCACAGGCAACGTCGAGGACATACTCGCCGGACCTGATATTCAGCCGGGCAAAAATTTCCAGCGCGCCCGGTTCAAGATATTTGGCAAAGTGGCCGTAGTCGCCCGTCATCCAAGTGGCTTTCAAGCGGGTCTTGAGTGTTTGCATTTCGGGTGAAAGTTCCATCGTCGGACACTCCTCCTTTACGTCTTGGGTTTGCGTGCTCGGAAGGTGATGCCCTGTGTGCCAAACTCCGGCGCACTCGAAGGGTCAGGGACATCTTCGTAGAGGTGCTCGTGCCTGTGTACGATTTGCACTTCTTCAAAAGCGGCGGCGCGCACGGCGCTGATCAACTCTGCTTCCAGCAGAGCACCAGCAATTCAACCCGTCCACAGCGAGATGTCGTTCAGCGCGCCAGCGGGAACCGGACGCTCGACCAGGATATCGCCTATCTGCAAACGCCCACCCGGTTTGAGGACGCGCCCCCACTCGCGCAGGGTTTCGACTTTGTCCAGCGTCAGGTTAAGCACACCGTTGCTGATGACGACATCGGCAAAGTTGTCCGGCAGGGGCAGGCTTTCCACATAGCCCTGGCGGAATTCAACCTGGGTCGCTTCCAGCCGCGTCGCCCCGTCTCGCGCTTTCCTCAGCATCTCCTGTGTCATATCAATCCCGACAACCCGACCAGCCGGGCCGACCATCTGCGCCGCGATGAGCGAATCGAAACCAGCGCCAGAGCCGATGTCCACGACTGTTTCTCCGGGGTGGACAAGGCCGGCAGCGAACGGGTTGCCCGTCCCGGCGAAGGAGGCGATATTGCCCTCTGGCAGGTGGGCAAACCATTGTTCGTCGTAGCCAAGTAACGGGGCCAGGCGGCGGCCCGTGTGAAAGTGATAGCCCTTGTTTGGGTCACAGGCAACGCCGGTGTATTCTTTCTGAATCTCTAGGCGTAACTCTTCCAGCGAGAGCTTGGGGGTGGCTTGTAGAGTGCTCATCGTTACTCCAGATTGATAGTGACCGGCACGGGGTTGCGGATGATGTCGAGCACCGGCGATGTTTTCTGGACGTACTCGCAGAGTTCTTCGAGTTTCTCACGGGGCGCATTACTCTTCACCCGGTAAGAGAGTCGTATGCCCTGATAACCGGGGCGCACTTTATCGGAGAGGCCGAGGAAGCCGTGCAGATCAATGTCCCCCTCCAACCGGAAGGCCAGGCTGTCCACCCTGATGCCCTGAGCGGCGGCGTTGTAGATGAAGCCCACACTCAAACATGAAGCCAGAGCATGGAGGACGGCCTCGACCGCGTTCGGCCCGGCATTCGCCCCCAACAGGACGGGCGGCTCGTCGCCTTCCAACACGAACAGTTGATTACGTGAGGTATCTTCCTGTCCGGCTCCGTAGAAACTTTGGATCTCGGTGCGCGAGTGGCCGCCATCCACCCACTCGGTCTCGGCCCGAAACCTGAATCGAGCCAGGTCGGGGTTGGCCTTGATGGCGTTGATCGTGCCGATGAGTTGATCGACATTGACGCCGTTGACGATGGTGGTTGCAGTTGCGGTAGTCATGGTTTATCTCCTTTTTGTATCTAACTTCTCCGAATTGATGAAGGCACTATAGATGAGTGACCTCCCATCACCCTGACTCTCACCGGCTCAGAAAAACGAAACCACCTCCCACAAGTCAAACGCTGTGGGAGGTGGTCACGAAATGTTCGTGGCGGATCGCCAAATCCGTCACTTTTCGCCGGATTTGGCAGTCCGAGGAGAGCAATTTGTAATTTAGTGATTACGAGGCTTTGTCCAGCGACTCAACTGGTCGGAGCGCGGCAATCATGGCCCGACATCGCTCGGCTTCAGCAGTGTTGCCGGCGAGGGCGAAGGCCGATTGTGCTTCGGCGCAGTAGGCGAGGGCTTCTTCGGTGTGACCACGGGCCGCCGCCAGTTCACCACGAGACTGGCGGGCCATGGCCAACCAAGTGCGACTGCCATACTCGGCGGCGGCTTTATCGAGTTGATGGCAGAACATTTCCGCCGCAGACCAATTGCGTTGGGCGGCGCGGAGGCTGATGGCGGCGGGGAGAAGCAGGGCATCACAGGTGGTGCAATGGCCGTGACGCTCGCTCATCGCCAGCCCTTGCGCCAGCGCCTCATCAGCGGCGGCGAGGTCGTCCGCCGAGAGGCGGTTGCGGGCCAATGCGGCGTAGAGGCGAGTCAGGCAGTGGGCGCGGAGAAGAGCGCGTTCGGCGGCGATGAGGCCTTCCTCCAAAATCATTTTGCCTTCATCCAAACGGCCACGCGCGGTGAGGAGAACGCCCAACCGCTGGCAGGCCAGGGCTTCGCCCGAAGCCGCGCCGATCTCACGGTGCAGGCGGATGGACTCGCGGAGGGAGGCTTCGGCGGCGTCCCAGTTGCCGGCCTGAAATTCAAGCGCGCCGTCGAAGCAGCGACAGAGGGCAATAGCCCGGGGCGCGCCCATCCGCCGGGCCTGCTCCAGGGTGGTGCTGACTGCGCGCTTGACCTCTTCGTAACCTTTATCACCATACAGGTGATACTCCCACAGTCAGAGGTGAACGTCGAAGGCCTCGGTGACATCGAGGCCCGAACCGGCCAGCGTGGCGCGTTGGGCCTCGAAACGCAGACCATCCTGCCACTCGCCCAACGAATGACAGGCCAGGGCCAGCATTTCAAAAGCGCGGGCGATAGCTGTTGAGTCGTTGAGGCGCTCGGCCACGTTGAGGCTATGTTGCGCCGCGTTGAAGGCTTCCTGATATTCGCCCCGGTGCCAATGCACCTGCGCGACGTTGTAAAGCACATGCGCATACTCGGCGGCGTCTTCTTTCTCATCCACTTCGGCTAACGCGGCTCGCAGATGGGCCTCGGTCCCTGTAATATCTCCGGCTGTGACCAATGCCATCACCGCGCCGCGATGAACGCGCGCCCGGTCGCGCTTGCCGGATTGCCAGCGGTCGGTGGGCGGGAGGGCGGCGGCCTGCTCAAAGCGTTTCACGGCCTGCGGGGTGTCGGCGAGGATGGTGTGCCACCAGCCCAGCGATTCCAGCACCATCCAACGTTGGGTGCCCGCCTCCGTGTCCAGCGCCTCCATCAATGCCAGCGCCCTTTCAAAATAATCCACTGCCACCTCAAAGGCGTAGACACTCGCCGCCTTCTGCCCGGCTTGAATCAAATACGGCAGTGCGCGATCGCGGCGATCGCTCAAATCGTAATGGAAAGCCAACGCTTCGATGTCTCGGACACCTCCCGGTTGCCGCGATTGAATGGACTCAATCGCCTCGGCAGTCTGGCTGTGCAGGCGCGCGCGGCGCACACGGCTCAACGAGTCATACAACTCACGGCGGATGAGGGGATGCCTGAAGCGATAGCCGTATTCGCTCTCGTCGAGCAGGCGAGTGGCGAGGGCGGCATCCAGCGCGGCAATCAGGTTGCTGTCCGGGAGAGGCACGATTCCGCGAAGCACGCCAAAGCTGAACTCGCGGCCAATCACGGCGGCAGCAATAAGCGTCGTTTCCACTTCAGAACCGAGGCGAGCCACACGCTCGTGCAGAAGGCCGCTCAGCCCGGCAGGCATTTTCAGATTCTGATCGCCCGCTGTCAGATGCCATTGCCCATCGCGCGCTTCTACGCGATCATCCTTCAACAATGTCCGCGCCATCTCTTGAATGTAGAACGGGTTGCCCTCGGTCAGGTCGTAAACGACGGCCACCAGCGCCGGAGACGGTTCGCCGCCGAGTTCCTGCGCCAGCACATATGTCGTCGCTTCGGCGGACAGAGGAGCCAGAGTCAGCGACTCGCTCAATCGTTCACGATACAGGGCATTGATCAGAGTCCCGAATGATGATGACAGCGATACATCGGTTCGGCAGGTTGCCATCAACACGACCGGCGCAGTACGGGCGTGGCGGGCGAGATAATGGAGAAGGCGCAGGCTGGCCTCGTCAGCGGCGTGGAGATCGTCGAGCAAAAGCACAACTGGCGCGGGTTGGCTCAATGCGCCGAGTAAGTCGGCCACCGCCTTGAACTGCGCCCAGCCTTCCTGTTGAGGATCGCTGACGCCCAACCGTTTGAAGTGGGTGATGGGATTGGATGGCTCGACGCCGTCGGGCAGGCGCGGTGATTGGCTGAGGAAATCGTCGAAGGCTTCGACGAAGGGTTGATAGGGCAATTGCCCCTCTTGCTCATAGGCGGCGCCGAAGAGAGTCGTCATTCCGGCAGAGGCGGCGACCCGCCGCGCTTCCAGGGCGAGCCGGGTTTTACCTACGCCGGAGTCGCCAGTGATGAGGATGACCTTGCCCTGCCCGCGCCACGCGGTTCGCAACCACAGGCGCAGACTTTCCAATTCCGACTCGCGCCCCACCAATGGTGTGGCTTGTTCTTCCGTTTCGGCATTGAGAGACTGTAGAGATTGAGAGGAGGAGATTAGTGAAGGCGGCGCGATGTCGCCGCTGAGGATTTGTGAATAGAGAGCGGCGGTCTCAGGCTCTGGCGGGACATCGAGTTCGACGGCGAGGGCGTCCACGCAAGCCTGATATTGGCGCAGAGCGTCGTGGCGGCGGCCGGCCAGGGCATACGTCCGCATCAGTTCACGGTGCACAACTTCATCGGCCCTGTCGCGCACTACCAGCGGCGTGAGCAGAGCGAGGGCGCTGGCATAGTCGCCCGCATCACGATTGTGGACGGCCAACTTTAATTGCGCTTCGCGCTGCAAACGGCGAAGGGACTCGCGGGGGGCGGCCAACCAGTCGGCGTAAACGTCATCCGGCAATAAATCTCCTGTGTAGAGTTCGATAGCCGATTCGAGATGAGAGATTGGCGATTGAGGATTGATGAGCGCGGCTTGCGCCTGCTTCTCAAATTCGTGTGCGTCCACCCAAACCGAATCGGTCAGGGTAAGCGCGCCATCGGTAAAGGCAAAGGCGGCCTCAGCCGTCCCGGGGCCGAGGGCAGTATCCAAAGTTTGGCGCAGGGCGTGCAGTGTCCGATAGAGGTTGTTCGCGCCAGAAGCAGAGTCGGCGTCCGGCCAGAGGAAATCAATCGCCTCGTCTCTCAGCAAACGGCGGCTGAGGGCGAGGCGTTGAAGAAGGGCGGCGGCTTTGCGACGAGGCCAGTCGCGGGCGCGCAGAACTTTCTCCCCGCAAACTGTTTCAAAACGGCCAAGCAAAAAGATTTGGATGGTAGACATCGCCGATTGTGACCCCACTCAGCCTTCACAACTGCGACTATTTTACTCCTGTTTGATGGACGAGAGTTATGAAATTTTTTGCCAAAGGCAGATTTACTTCTTCGCCAACATCACCTTCACCGTCTCACCGTCAAACACATCTTCAACAGTCGCGCCATCGGCCAAGTTGCCAGCGGCCAAATCCACGCACAGCGTTTCGTCTTTGATGTAGTCGGCCCAGGCGGCCGCCGCTTCGGCCAGTTTTGGTGAAGCCGTGTAACGCACGTAAGCTTGCTAGCAGTGTAAAACCAAGCGCCGTCCTTCGCTAGTCAAGGCCAGATGTGCCATGTTCATCGTCTTGCTTCTCCCACCTTGACGTATAATATCACTAACCCAAGCTAAAAAGCAGTGCAAGCTATTCTTCAAAGTTATTGTCATGAAAATGAGATTTGAGTGGGATGACGACAAAGCCGAAACCAACGCCCACAAACATGGCGTGAGTTTTGAAGAGGCCCAAACAGTCTTCACTGATGACCTTTCAATTTCAATACCCGATCCAAATCATTCAGACATCGAAGAGCGGATGATCATTATCGGCCTGTCGAACAATCGGCGGCTTCTGGTGGTGATTTATACGGAACGCAGGAAGAAAATCCGATTGATTAGCGCCCGAAAGGCTACGCGCCAAGAGCGCAAGAAATATGAAGAAGATTTCGTCTAAAACTACCAATACTCTTGAAACCGATATGCGCCCCGAATACGATTTTTCGGACGGCGTGCGCGGCAAATATGCAAAGACACTGCGCGAGAACGGCTACGTGATTCGCGTGCGCCACGCCGACGGCACGTTTACTGAACGACGTGTGTTAGGAGAGAATGCCGTTATTCTTGAACCAGATGTGCGGGAATATTTTCCAAACTCACGAGCGGTCAACAACACTTTGCGCACCCTGATTAAGTTGTTCCCCGCCAAACGAAAAGCCGCTGCATCTAAAGGGCGCAATGGCAGGACAAGGCAGGCAATCGGGCGGAAGAGACGTTGAGAAATCTCAAGAAAAAACAGGCAGGTGCACCAAGCACCTGCCTGTTTTTGCTTGCCCTCACCCCGGCTGGTCTCCGACCATCCCAAAGGGAGAGGGTGATCAACTCTTCGCCAACGTTATCTTCACTCTCTCCCCATCAAACGAGTCTTCGGCAGTTGCGGCATCGGCCAATTCACCAGCGGCCAAGTCCACGCACAGCGTTTCGTCTTTGATGTAGTCGGCCCAGGCGGTCACGGCCTCAGCCAGTTTGGGCGAGGCGGTGTAGCGCGCGACGATCCTGTCGGCGATATCGAGTCCGGCGGACTTGCGCAGGTCTTGCACGCGGCGGACGAACTCGCGGGCCAGGCCTTCGCGCACAAGCTCATCAGTCAACTCGGTCTTGAGCGCGGCCAGGTAGCCCCCTTCTTCGGCAACCACATAGCCGCCACGCGCGTTCTGGCGCACTTCCACTTCGCCGGGCAGGACGGTGATCGACTCCCCATCCACTTCGACGACCACACCCTGATTCGACAACAGGGCGCGAGCGAACACGGTCTGATCGCCGCTCAGCAGGGCGGCCTTGATCTTCGGGAACCTGGCCCCGTGCTTCTGGCCGAGTTGTTTGGGAAGCGGATTGAGCGAGTACGTCACGGCGTCCTCGGCGTGATCTAACACTGTGACGGCCTTGACGTTCAACTCGTCGGCCAGCAGGTCGGCGTAGGCGCGAACGGCGGCGGCCTCGGCAGGCGTGGGCGCGGAGAAGGCGGCCTCAGAGAGCGGCTGGCGCACCTTGCGGTTGGCTTTGGCCCGCGCCGCGTGGCCGAGCGAGGCCGAACGCATCACCACGCGCATGTCGTCCATCAACTTTTCGTCAACGCGCAACAACAGCGAGGTCGGCCAGTCGGCCAGATGAACGGACTCGGGGGCCGTCGGATCAACCGAGGCGACCAGATTGCGATACAGGGCGTCGGACATGAACGGCATGGCCGGGGCCAGCAGTTTGGCGACCGTCACCAAACACTCGTAGAGCGTCGAGTAAGCCGCCTTGTCGGTCTCCGACTCCGACTTCCAGAAGCGGCGGCGCGACCGGCGCAGATACCAGTTCGAGAGGTCATCCACAAACTTCTCGATGGGCCGGGTGGCGGCGGTCACGTCATAGTGTTCGTAAGCTTCGCTTACGTCGGCCACCAGCGTGTGAAGCTCGGACAGAATCCACTTGTCCAGCGCCGTCAACTGCCCAACGTCGGCGGACGGTTTCCAGTTGGCCAGGTTGGCATAGGTCACGAAGAACGAGTAGGTGTTCCACAATGGCAACGTGAAGTTGCGGATGACTTCGCCGACCAGATCAACCGAGAAGCGGCGCGAGTTGCCGGGCGGCGAGGCTGTATAAAGATACCAGCGGAAGGCGTCGGCCCCGTTGGCGTTGAGCACGCTCCAGGGGTCTACGATGTTGCCCTTCGATTTCGACATCTTGAATCCGTCGCCGTCGAGGATGTGGCCGAGGCAGATCACATTCTTGAATGAGACGCTGTCGAATAGCAAAGTGGCGATGGCATGAAGCGAGTAGAACCAGCCGCGAGTCTGGTCAATCGCTTCACAGATGTAGTCCGCTGGGAACTGCTCTTCAAACATCTCTTTGTTCTCAAATGGATAGTGCCACTGAGCCACTGGCATCGCGCCCGAGTCGAACCACACGTCAATCAGTTCCGGCACGCGGCGCATGGGCTTGCCTGTTTTGGGGTTGGGGAAGACGATGTCGTCCACGAAGGGTCGGTGCAAATCTAGGTCCGATAGATCGCGCCCGGCCAGTCCGCTCAACTCGGCCACCGAGCCGACGCACAGTTGATCGCCGTCATCATCCACCCACACCGGCAGGGCCGTGCCCCAGTAACGTTCGCGGCCCAGCGCCCAGTCAATGTTGTTCTCCAGCCAGTTGCCGAAGCGGCCATGCTTGATGTGATCGGGAACCCAGTTGATAGTGTCGTTGAGGTCGTTGAGTTGCTTCTTGTAGCGCGTGGTCTCGACGTACCAAGTCGTGCGGGCGTAGTATAACAACGGCGTCCCGCATCGCCAACAGAATGGATAGGTGTGTAAGTACGTCCCGGCTTTGAAGAGCAGGCCGCGATCATCCAAATCACGGGTGATCATCGGATCGGCGTCTTTGACCCACGTGCCCCGCCACGGGGTGACGGCCTCCACGAACGTCCCGCGTGAGTCCACCGTCATCAGCACCGGCAGATCGTTTTCATTCGCCATCTTCATGTCGTCCGCGCCGAAAGCCGGCGCTTGATGGACGATGCCGGTTCCGTCGTCGGTGGTGACGAAGTCGCCCAGCACCACGTAGTGAGCCTTGCCTTCGAAGGGCAGAAAGGAGTACAGCGGGTTGTAACGTTTGCCTTTGAGTTCCTTGCCCTTATAATCGCCGACGACGGTGTATTGGCCCTCGCCTAAAACTTTGTCGGCCAAGTCTTTGGCGATGATGAGCTTCTCGGTGCTGCCGTTCTCTCCGGTCTTGCGTTCCACTTTGAGATAGAGCACGTCGGGATGAACGGCGAGGGCGACGTTGCCGGGCAGTGTCCAGGGCGTGGTCGTCCAGACGAGGAAGGATGTGCCCGGCTCGTCTTTGAGCGGGAAGCGCACAAACACCGACGGGTCTTCGGTGTCTTCCTGGTAGCCAAGCGACACTTCGTGATCGGAGAGCGGCGTGCCACAGCGGGCGCAGTAGGGCACAACCTTGAAGCCCTGATAGAGCAAGCCCTTATCCCAGAACTGTTTGAGAATCCACCAGACCGACTCGATGTATTCGTTTTCGTAAGTGACGTAGGCCGTCTTGAGATCAACCCAGAAGCCGATGCGCTCCGTCATCCGCTCCCAGTCTTGAATGTAGTCGAAGGCCGACTTGCGGCAACGGGCGTTGAACTCGGCGATACCGTATTTCTCGATCTGCTCCTTGCCGTTGAAGCCGAGTTGTTTCTCGACTTCGATCTCGACCGGCAGACCGTGGGTGTCCCAGCCGCCGCGCCGCAAAACATATTTGCCGCGCATGGCCTGAAAGCGTGGAAACATGTCCTTGAAGGCACGGGCCAGAACGTGATGTGACCCCGGCTTGCCGTTGGCCGTCGGCGGCCCTTCGTAAAACACGTAGCGTTGCCCGCTCTTGCGGTTGTCCATGGACTTCTGGAAAACGTTCTCGCGTTTCCAGAAATTCAGCACGTCGGTTTCGAGTTTTTGGATGTCGAGTTTTGGTGAGACTGGCTGGAACATTCTTGCTCCTTGGTTGACAACGGATCAAACGAATTGAACGGATTCTATTTCCTCAGGTTTTCGCAGGCGCTTCGCGCGCAGGTTAGCCTCGAATCGTCTGTGAAAATCTGCGTAATCTGCGGATAAAAACAAAAACGCCCTCATCCCAATTCAGGGACGAGAGCGCAAAATGCATTTCCCGCGGTACCACCCTGGTTGCCGCCACGTTCAACAGAGGCGGCCTCTCAGTCAGATGCAATCACATCCGCGTTTTGGTAACGGGGAACGGTCCCGGCGAGAACTACTAGTGGTCAGTGGTCAGTTGACAGTGATCAGTTACTGACCACTGATTACTACCCACTGTCCACTTTCATTTCGCGGCTCCGGAAGGATTTTCGGTGTGGGGCAGAGGCTCGGCTTGCACTGTCCCGAACTCGCTGACTCCACCGGGTCACACCTACTCGTTTCCATCAACGCCAGTGGCAAGATTATGCCACAAGGCGAGAACGCGAGTCAAGCTAATTACGGCACCCAATTCGAAAGCACCGTCACCGTGCGATCCGGCTGGGCGGGGTCGTTGGTTTCCAAGTGCAGGCGGAAGTCGTGCATGCCGCCCATGTCGCCGTGCATCATGAATTGCATCGAAACTGTTGTGGTTTCACCGGGGTTGAGGGCCATCGAACCGATGGCCGGTTTGGGCGGTCAACACCCTGCCGCAACTTCAACGTAAGGCACGTCGGTGAAACGCAACTGCCGGTCGCCAGCATTGGTTAGCTCAAACGACACTTCCACTGTTTGACCAAGCGGCACGTCGCCAAGATCAACTTTCTCCTGATCCACTTTGAGTTTCGGGGAACCCGTCACTTCAGGGGAAGCTTTGGGTGTCGTAAACGCCCCCCACAACAAAACGGCGGCGACCCCGACCAGCAACAGTCCGCCCATCACAAACAACATCGGCCAGCGCGAAGCAGTCTCGCGCCGCGACTCGGTTCGTTTCTTTTTCTGGCTCATGGCACATTCTCCGCAGGCATGTTCGACGGGCCGTATTTGGCGTACATCGTGTCAATGTATGTTTTGATCTCGGCAGTGCTCTTGCCCTGCCTGAGCATCTTCATGGCATCCTGGGTGATGTCAACGCAAATGGGGCAACCGATGGCGTGCGAGTCGAACTTGATGATGCCCGCCGCGTCCACGCCGGCCACATAACAGACGTAGTTGTTGGTGTGGCCCAGGTTGTCACAGCCGCAGTAACACGGAATATGCTGCATCACGTCCGGGTTAGCGACGGCGAACTGGTAGGCCTGCCGGGTGCGCTCCGGCTCGTTCTGCACTTCGGGCGGCATCTGGTCGAGCGAGGCCATCATCAGCTCATGCTCCTGCGGCGCACTGCACCCGCTCGTCAGCCCGCCGGCAAATACCAGCCCCAACAGTATTAGAAAACTAAATAGGCGTTTGTGAGTCATCTTCACTCTCCTGAATTAAACTGCCGAAAGTGTAGCGACGGCCAGCCGGGCGGCAAAGTGACGAACCACATCTATTTGAGAGGATATTAGGATTGCATCATCGCCTGCCGCAGGTCGTTGATCAAGTCATCTTTGTGCTCCAGCCCCACCGAAACGCGGATCAGGCCCGCCTCCACTTCGAGCGGCGAACCTTGCGTGCTGGCGTGGGTCATGGCCGCCGGGATTTCGATGAGCGACTCGACGCCGCCCAGCGACTCGGCCAGGGCGAATAAATGCGTGCGAGCCACCAGCCGCCGCGCCGCTTCCACGCCGCCGTGAACCACAAAGGAGATCATGCCGCCGCCGTTTCGCATTTGCCGTTTCGCCAACTCGTGCTGAGGATGATCGGGCAGGCCGGGATAGATCACCTCTTTGACTTGCGGGTGGTCGGCCAGGAACTGGGCAACTGCCAGCGCGTTTTCGGCGTGGCGATCCATTCGCACCGTGAGCGTCTTGAGGCCGCGCAGAACAAGCCAGCAATCCATCGGCCCCGGAACCGCGCCGATTGCGTTTTGCAGAAACTTCAGGCGTTCGTAAACCGCGTCGTCGTTCATCAGGGCCGCGCCGCCCACCACGTCCGAGTGGCCGCCCAGATATTTGGTCGTCGAGTGGACGACGATGTCGGCTCCCAGTTCGAGTGGGCGTTGCAGGTAAGGCGTGGCAAAAGTGTTGTCCACCATCACCAGCGCCTCCGAGTTATTTGCATGAGCCAGTTTGGCAATGGCGGCAATGTCGAACACTTTGAGGCGAGGGTTAGTCGGCGTCTCCAGCAGAACCATCCGCGTGTTCGGGCGCAGGCCATTCTTCACTGCCGCCAGGTCAGTCATCTCGACAAACGAGTATTCGATGCCGTAAGTCTTCAACACTTTGTCGAGCAAGCGGAAGGTGCCGCCGTAAACGTCGTTGCCGGCCAGAACGTGCTGGCCCGGAGTCACCAGCTTGAGCACGGTGTCAATGGCGGCCATGCCGGAGGCAAAGGCCAGCCCGTGCGCCCCGCCCTCCAGCCCGGCCAAACAGTCTTCCAACGCCGTGCGGGTGGGGTTGCCGGTGCGCGAGTATTCGTAGCCCTTGTGCTCACCCACCGCGCTTTGCACGTAAGTGGATGTTTGATAGATCGGCGTCATCACCGCCCCGGTGGTCGGGTCGGGCTTTTGCCCGGCGTGGATGGCCAGTGTTTCAATGTGATAGTCGGTCATAACTCTCCTTCGCTCAGACGCCAGGTGTCTATTGGAGACACCTGGCGTCTGATCATGTATTCGTGAGTATAATCTTCACACTATGGATGAAATCGAATTTGTCGAACCGGACGAAGTTCCCCAGCCGCCGGAGGCGGTGAAGATCGAAAGCCTTGAGGCCAGAGTATACCCTGATGGCCGCCGGGTGCGGGTCAACGTCAAAGTCACCCCTTTCCTCGAACGGCCTAACCTGGAGTTTCAGGTGACGAACGCCGACGGCGCTGAAGTGGCGTCGCTCTCGATCATCGAGTCAATGGATCACGACTTTGAAATGACGGTGCATTTGCGCGGCCCGCAACCGGCTGGCCGTCACACCCTTCGCGGCGAACTCTTTTACGCCCCCGAATCGCCCCGGCGGGTTTTGGAAACGGTGTTTGAGGTTTAGCGATTACCAGACAAATGGAATCAGCCTTTTCGTCCGCCGCATGTAGGCGCGATACTCGTCGCCGAAGGCCTCCAGCAAAGCGGCCTCTTCCAATCGGATCCGATAAGCGTAAGCTACGCCGCTGCCCAGCAACATGACCGCCAAACTGAGCCAGTTGGTGAGCGCCAGCCCGTAACCAACAATGGTGATAAACGTGCCGGTGTAAGACGGGTGGCGGATGAAGTGGTAGAGCCCCTGATCCATGATCCGGTGGCCGGGCTGGATGGCAACTTCGGGGATGAAGAACCGGCCAAGCTGGCGAATCGCCACCCAGCGGAAGCCCAAGCCAGTGAGCATCAAAGTTAAGCCCCAATAAAACACCTGAGGCCGGAAAAGCCTCAGGTCAAAAGCGTGCAAGCGCGTCGCCAGCACGGCCAGTGAAAAGGCGGCCAGCACGGCGGCAATGATCAGATAGCGCGACAGCCGATCATGGTTCTTCGAGTCGGCGTTCCACAAACGCAGGTTGACGACCAGCTCAAAGACCGCCCAACCGAAGAAGCAAAGGCTGAAAGAAATCCAGCCGGTTGTGGAAGGAACGTAAACGCTGTTCATGGAATAATCAAGGCACTGCCGCCAGTTGAAAGATTGATCCCTTGCCATCCACCACGTAAATCTCCCCGGCTTCGTCTTCGCCAAAGGAAGTGATTCCGGCCTCGGTGTCGAACATCAACATCCGCTCCCAGGCGCCGCCGGTTGAAGCGTATAGCGCCCAAATTTTGCCGGAGCAGTAATCGCCAAAAAAGTAGACGCCGCTCAACGCCGGCAGGGCCGGGCCGCGATACACATAGCCACCCGAAACCGAGCAACCGCCTTCTTCGTGAGAGTATTCCGCAATCGGAAAGGTCAGCCCGGCTTCCACGCCGCCGTTGTAAGTATGCAAGCCCTCGTAGCTGTTCCAGCCATAGTTCTCGCCGCCCGCGCTGGCCGCCGGTTGAAAGTCAATCTCTTCATACTCGTTTTGCCCAACGTCGGCAATGTAAAGATCGCCAGTAGCGCGATCAAAACTGAAACGCCAGGGGTTGCGCAAACCATAGGCCCAAACTTCAGGGCTGGCGTCTGAACGACCGGCAAACGGGTTGCTCGACGGAATGGCATAAGTCTGCGACGGGTCGCTCACACTGGACTTTATCCATTTAGTGGACAAGAACGAAAGGGCAGAGTAAGCTGGCTTTCCGACGAAGGAGAAGCCAAATGTTCACTCTGCCCAACGACATTATGCCTGTGATCGGGGCGTTTCGACAAGTGTTCAGTGAACGGG
>JACPWC010000060.1 GCA_016197225.1 Chloroflexota bacterium | reverse complement strand
ATCAAGGCCCCCGGCTTCGGCGACCGCCGCAAAGCTATGTTGCAGGATATTGCCGTGCTCACCGGCGGCACCGTCATCACTGACGAACTCGGCAAGAAACTCGAAAGCACGGCTATCGCCGACCTGGGCCGGGCCAAGAAGGTGGTGGCCACCAAAGAGGATACCACCATCGTTGATGGCGCCGGCAATGCCAAAGCCATCAAAGGCCGCATTGAAGAGATCAAGGTTGAGATTGACAAGAGCACGTCGGATTACGACAAAGAGAAATTGCAGGAACGTCTGGCCAAGCTCTCCGGCGGGGTCGCCATCATTCGTGTGGGCGCGGCCACTGAAGTGGAACTGAAGGAAAAGAAGCACCGTGTGGAAGACGCACTCTCGGCTGCCCGCGCCGCTGTGGAGGAAGGTATCGTGGCCGGCGGTGAAGTCTCGCTCATCAACGCCGCCGAAGCTCTATCCAGGATTAAGCTGGAAGACGATGATGAGCAGGCCGGTATCACCATCGTCCGCCGCGCCCTCGAAGCGCCTCTGCGCAAGCTGGCTAACAACGCCGGGCAAGATGGTTCGGTGATCATTGCCAACATCCGCCGCAAGGCCAAAGAGGACAAGAATAAGAACGTCGGCTACAACGTGATCACGGGTGAATACGGCGACATGATCAAAGCCGGCGTCATTGACCCGGTGAAGGTTGTCCGTGGCGCGCTGGAGAATGCGGCCAGCATCGCGGCCATGATCCTGACGACGGACGTGCTCATCACTGACATGCCAGAGAACGGACAATCCGCTCCGCCACCCATGCCGGATTACTAAATCGGCAAGGTTGCTGAGCTAAATACAACGTCCCTTCGCAAACTGCGAAGGGACGTTTTCATTACGACGGCTATCAGCCAAGCATTGGTCTCTATTCAAACTAAGCCGGTGGGCGCTTCGACCGCTTCGCGTCAGCGCGCGGCCTGAGCCTGTCGAAGGCCGCTCTTTCCGATAGAGTCTTTTGACTACGAGAGAGCGGCGTCGGCCTTGTACCTCTGGCAGCCCTCCTGCAGCAAGGCCGCAATTTCCCGAGAGGCCTCCGACGGCGGCACACCTTCGGCGAAGGCCCACTCCTGGCAAACCACTTCTTGAATTTTGCGAAGCGCCGCGGCATCCGACTCGCTCAAGGGTTTGAGCCAACCATGGGCGGTGAGGTCGCGAACGGCCTCGCATCTGATTTCAAAAGAGCCTGCTCGAAGACTCTCGGTTCGGTCGCGACCCCGTTGCTGTCGATCGGTATTCAATTGGGCGGGGCGGCTTTTGAGCAACACCCGGCAGTGAGTCAGATCGCTGTTGGAAGCCAACTGGCGGAGACTGGCGTCGCTGTCCGAATCGGCCGGCACCCAGATCGTACTCTTATTAATTGACACAGCATAGAATAGCCGGGACTCGCGGCCAGACAGCTGCTTTTCTTCAATCGCCACAATCTGGCCGCTGCCGTGGCTGGTATGCATGACCTCGTCGCCAACTTTGAATTTCATGGAGTCCCCTTGACCACCCGTGGTTGCCACTCTAGCCTTTGTATTTCGAACCAGATGAACTACCAAAGCTGCCGCGCGTCTCGCGCGGGCGGGCGAGGTTTACCGTAAGGTCGCGATCGTTCATTTTGTGGCCGCTATACATACTGATAGCTTTCTCGGCTTCAGCCTGAGTGGCCATTTCGACAAACGCGAACCCTTTCGACCGGCCGGTGTCTCGGTCTTTGATCAGGGCCACCGAGGCGACGGCGCCTGCTTGAGTAAACAAAGCGCGCAAATCCTCTTCGCTCGTCTCATAAGATAAATTGCCAACATACAACTTGATTTCCATGATTTAGATCTCCTCCGGTGCGGCCTCTCAGGGCCGACCGACTAGAATATCGCCAGCCCGATGGAATGTTCCGGGGCTGTTTTAACACAACTATCAATCTCAGGCCGGGGGGACTTCACGCTGAAGTCTCCCCTAATCTCAGCTTTCGGCCCGAGCCGCAAACCAGCCCAACTGGCTGTAGTAGTCCCGAGTCTCTTTCAAGTGAGTCCAGGCAATCTTGCCCATGAGCACCAGACTGGCGTAGGTGACAGGGGTTGCCCGCCTGCGCCCGGAACGGTCGAGTTCTACCTCTAGCCCATGCCGAAACTGCTCTAGGTCAACTTGCGCCCAGTTGAGTCCAAGACGCACTCCAACCGTATAGGCTTCTGTAGCTGAAATTTGTCGCTTGTAATCCAAGTAAGCCTCCCTTACTTTAGCGGCCAGCCCTGGGTGGCCTTTTCTCCCGCGCTATCCTCATCAGCCCAAACCATCAAAGCCCGAGGGCTGGCAACTGCTACTGGCTCCATGATAACAGGCGGGATGCGCCAGGGCGTGCCGATCCAGTGGAGAAAATAATATTCGGGTCTGATGTTGCCCAGGGTCTGCCATACCAGGATTAATACAATCACCATCACGAATAGCAGGGGGGTGAGGCTTGCTGATCCAGTCATTTTGTTGCTCCAATTCTTGAGGCCGCCGAACAAGACGGCTGGCATGGAGTTGTTGGTGCTGGGCGGCAATGAGCCACTGCCAGCCCAGCCAGAAGCAGGGTTACAGCCATAACCGCCCGACATGTGGGTCGCTCAATAACCTCTGCACGAATGGCGGATCTTGTACGCTTTCACCTTGATGCATTACTGCGGCTGCCATTTCATTTCCTTTCGGTCCGGAGACCAGGTTGACCGAGAGACAACGTTACAAACCGCTCGCTCGGTTTATGTACGACATATTTCAGGCATACGAGTGCGTCCACTCAAAAAGCAACTCTTGATTTTGTGGCGGCGATACTGGCTGAGCGAAATGCTCATATCCGGCCAGGTTGACGCCATGTAACTCCTGCACCTGCTCCCGATACCAGCAGTCAAACGGAAGCGCAGAGGTGATGATTTGGCCCAGCGCTTGACCCACATCCTGGGCTTCGAGGGTGGTCACGGTCGCCGACCTAAAAGCGGTTTCCACCAACGCCAATCGTTCGCGCGTGATGCCCAGCCGCCGGCGAGAGGCTTCGTACATCTGTAGTCGTGAGCTGGACATCTCCTGGCAAAACCGCCGCCAGGCTTCCACTTTACCGGCTACGATGGGGAGTGTCAGAACTATTCCAGGCATTGAGGGGCCCTCCAGCTGTCAGCTCCCATTCTTTTCGCCGGCAGGATGCTCGGCCTTATCATTCTTCTGGCTAAGCGTGCGGGTCTGGCCAGAGGGAGAGCGATGATCGGTGGAATACCAGCCGGAACCTTTGAAGACAATGACCGGCAGTTGGGGAACACGCCGCAGAATGCCTGTATGGCATTCCGGACAACGCTTTGGCGGTCTGTCTAAAAAGGCTTCCTTTTGTGTCAATTTAGCGCCGCAACTCTGGCATCTATACGTGTAAACGGGCATTTTGAAACCTCGATATGAAACTCTGCTCTTAACAATGAGTATAATGACGTGGAGTCTCAAAAGCGTCACAAGGAGCGCTAAGGTGGCAAGCCATGCCTCACAATTGCATCTATATGCACTAGGACCGTTGGAAGTGCGCCTGGGCGAAAAACTGCTGACGTTTCCCACGCGCAAGACGGCGGCCCTATTAATTTACCTGGCGCTTGAGGGCGGAGAGCAACCCCGTGAGCATTTGGCGGCTCTCCTGTGGCCGGAAGCAAAGCCCGAGCGCAGCTACGCCTCACTCCGCAACACCCTCGGCCACCTGCAATCTGCTCTGCGCCAGGCTAGCGGCCAGGCCCAAACCAACTACCTCTCAGTCACTCACAATGCGCTGGGGCTGAATCCGGACGCCGATATTCACCTTGACCTGCATACGGTGGAGCGCGCCTATACCCAGGCCCGCGCCGACCGTTCGAGCCGGACGCTCCCGGAAGGTTCGGCCAGCCTGCTGTTGTTGCAGTCATCTGCTGCCTGCTACCGCGGCGATTTTCTCGCGGGGTTTTCGCTCGGCGATGCGCCCGGCTTCGACGATTGGGCCGCCGTCCAACGTGAAGCTTGGCGTCGCCGCCTGGGCCTGATTCTCGACCGGCTGTCCGAAATCCAATTTGCGCGTGGCGAACTCGCCAGTACCGCCGAAACTGCCTCACTCTGGATCGCCCTCGATGGGCTGAATGAAGTGGCCTATCGCCGCAAGATGCGCGCCCACTTCGCGGCCGGCGAGCGGGGTCAGGCCTTGGAAACCTATGACGCGTGTCGCGCCGTTCTGGCGGCTGAGTTGAGTATTGAACCAGGGCCAGATACCGAGGCGCTGGCTGCGCGCATTCGCACTCAACACCCCCTCTCACACTCCGTATCTCAGCTTGACCGGCTCGACACTCCAGTTGCCTTTTTGGAAAGCCTGTTTGCTGGGCGCGCCGCTGAGTATCAGGTGCTGGTTGAGCGCTACGGATATGCCGCCACAGGCCAGCCCCAGGTCGTGACCCTGCGCGGCGAGGCCGGGATCGGCAAAACACGCCTGGCCGAGGAATTCTTGACCTGGGCGGTTGCTCAGGGAGCCGAGACGCTCCACGGGCGCGCTTTTGAGAGTGGCAGTCGTATGTCCTATCAGACATTGATTGAAGCCTTCCGTCCCCGGCTCGAGCGGGACAACGCACTGAAGGATTGGCTGGGGGAGGCATGGCTGGCCCCGCTGAGTCAGTTGTTCCCAGAACTGCGCGATCGTTATCCTGAATTGCCTCTCGCTCAACTGAAGGCGCCAGCTGACCGAACCCAGCTATTCGAGTCACTGGTGCGCTTAACGCTGGCCCTGGCCAATCCGCCGCTGCTGGTGCTGTTCGTGGACGATATGCAATGGGCCGATAGCGCGACGCTGGATCTGTTGCAATACGCCGTCCGGCGCTGGCGAGAGAGCGCCGCTCGGATATTGCTCTTGGTCAGCCTGCGGTCAGAAACCTTACCGCCTTCAGCTCGACCCGAGCGACCGAGCCTGCTCGCGTGGCTGGCGCAGGTGGAGCGTGAACTTGGGCTGTATCATCTCGCGCTAGAACCGTTGAGTGAACGCGATACAGTGCAAATGGTGCTCTCGATGCTGGCGCCGCCCGCCGCTGACTTCGCCCAGTGGGTGTTCAACGAAACGCGCGGGCAGCCATTCTACTTGATGGAGACCCTGAAGGATTTACTTGAACGAGGCGCCCTCCATCCCAAGCGACAGGCCGACGGCAAATGGGCATTTGAGGTGGATGCTGAGCACGATCTCGGCCATGCGGTCCGCGTCCCGTCCACCGTGCGGGCCGTCATCCGCTCTCGCTTGAATCGCCTCAGCCCGAAGGCCTTCACCCTGTTGGCCGCCGGCGCGACGCTTGAGCACCGGCTCACATTCGAGCGCTTGTGTGCGATCGCCAATGTGGCCGAAGATATGGGATTGGCCGCCCTCGACGAATTAGTCAGCGGCCAGCTCTTGCTGGAAGTGGCACAGCCTGGCGATGCCAGCGCCTACGTATTCGCGCACCAGATGATCTGGGATGTCGTTTATACTGAAGCCGGGGATGCGCGCCGGCGGCTTTTCCATCGCCGGGCGTTGGACGTCCTCGAAGCGGCCCGGGAGCCCGCGGCCGTGTTGGCCTACCACGCTCTGGCCGCCGGACTGGCAGAGGCTGCTTTCCGCTATAGCCTGGCTGCCGGGCAAGAAGCGTTGCGCCTGTCTGCAGCCGGCGAGGCTGTGGTTCATTTTGAAAAGGCCCGTCAACTGGCGCAGGAAGCCTCACTCGCCGGCGTGGCGGTCGAGGCGCACCTCCGTGATTTATATTTGCAGTTGGGCTGGGCCTACGAACTGAACGGTCAACCTGAGCAGGCGTTAGCCGTTAAAGAGCACACCGCACACGCAAAGACAGGGTGATCATGAATCTTGCCGTCCTCTCCGACATTCACGGTCACTACACCGCCCTCGACGCCGTTCTTAATGACCTTTCCCGGCAACACATTGACTCTGTCGTGTGCCTGGGCGATGTCGCCACTATCGGCCCTCAGCCTCTGGAAGTGATCGCCCGGCTCAAAAGCCTGGGGTGCGCCTGCATCATGGGCAATCACGATGCCGCTCTGCTCAACCCGGCCAACGCACCTCAACTTCTGATCCCGCCGCCGCTCAGGCCCACGCTGGAGTGGTGTGCCGGCCAACTCGCGCCGGATGATGTCGCTTACCTGGCATCGTTTCAACCCGTCCTCAATCTTTCGCTCGGCCCTGGCGCGGAAGTGTTATGTTTTCACGGTACGCCTGGCTCCAACATCGGCCTGCTCCTGCCCACCACGCCGGTCGAAGAATTGGACGGCCTGCTTGCCGGGCAACCGGCCACGTTTTTTATTGGCGGGCACTCGCACCTTCAAATGCTCCGGCAACATGGCGGGAAGTTGTTCATCAATCCCGGCAGTGTAGGGAGCGCCTTTGCCCAACTGCCCGCGCCGGGCGTAACACCGGCTCTGCTTCCGTGGGCCGAGTATGCGATTGTGAGTTGGGAGAGCGGGGTGGTGAGCGTTGACCTGCGCCGCGTGCCATTCGACATCGCGGCGTTTTACGAAGTGGTCTCGCAAAGTGACATTCCGCTGAAGCAGTGGTGGCTTCAGCAATACGGGCCGGCCTAAACCACGATTGCCTGCGCCTGCAACCGCTCGAAGTCTTTTGGGGCAAACTGCCCGCCGCCGTCGTCCATCGCAACGCCTCAACCGGTAATGCCTTTGAGAGAGCGCAACCATCAAAATTATCGAGCGCACCTCAATACATTGATTGAGGCCGCTTTGCGCGCCGCAGATCCAAAGGTTCGCTTGTTGGCTCACCTGCCCATCCTCGCCGCCTCGCTCGAACAAGCGCGGCATTGCTGGGTGATTGGCATTGGCAAGGCCGCGCTGGAGATGGCGCTGGCCCTCGAGTCGCAACTCGGCCAGCGCCTCGCGGGCGGAGCCGTTGCCGCCCCGCCGGAGCGTTTGGCGCAAGTGGATGAGGCGACCCGCCGCGCTCTGCCATTTCAACTTTACCCGGCCGCGCACCCGTTGCCCGACGAACGCAACCTTCTGGCCGCGCAGGCCATCGCCAGGATCGCAACGCAAGTCGGCGCCGGTGATCTCGTCATCGCCCTCGTCTCCGGCGGCGGCTCCGCCCATCTCACCCTGCCCGTCGCCGGCCTCACCCTGGCCGATTTGCAGATCACGACGGATGCCTTGCTCAAATCCGGCGCGACTATCCAGGAATTGAATGCGGTGCGAAAGCATTGTGAGCAATTGAAGGGCGGGGGGCTTCTGCGCCTCATCGCCCCGGCCCGGGTTCAAGCCTTCATCCTGTCCGACGTGATCGGCGACCCGCTGGACGTGATTGCCTCCGGCTCGGTCTCGCCCGACCCGACGACTTATGCCGACGCTCTGAAGGTGCTCGACAAATACGGCCTGGCGGTTGATGCCGTTCGCCGTCATTTGACGAGCGGGGAGAACGAGACTCTAAAACCCGGCGACCCGTTGCTGGCGCTGGTGAGTCATACAATCATCGGAAGTAATCTGTTGGCAGTGGAGGCCGTGGAAGCCGCCGCTAAAGCGTCCGGCTTTGCGGTGGCGTGCGTGGAGACCGGCGTGCAAGGGGAAGCCCGCGAGGTCGGCCAAAGAATAGGAACGCTGGCTCGACAGTGGTTCGGGCATACGCGGCCTCAATGCATTATTTTCGGCGGCGAAACGACGGTAATGGTGAGAGGGAACGGACTCGGCGGGCGCAATCAGGAATTGGCGTTGGCGGCGGCCATTGCGATGAACGGTTTTGAGAAGGTCGCCCTGGCCGCCTTTGCTACAGATGGTATTGACGGCCCGACTCCGGCGGCGGGCGCTTACGTGACCGGCGAGACGTGTGAGCGGGCACGGGCGCTGGGGCTTGACCCTGCCCGTTTTCTGAATCGGAATGACAGCCACACTTTTTTCGCCAGGCTGGACGATTTGATTCTCACCGGCCCGACCGGGACCAATGTCAATGACGTGGCTGTGGCGTTAATGTATTCGACTTGAGAGGCCAGAGTCGGCGCTACGATTTCCCCAACGCCTTCAACATCTCTTCAACACAAGTGAACTTGAGGCGCGGGCGGCCAATGGCTTTGCCGTTGGCCTGCTCCAGTTCGTCCAGCTTCAGCCAGTCGGCGTAGGTGAAGTAGTGGGGCTGGCGCTGGCGCACCAGGGCTTCGGCGGCGGCCACTTCAGGCTGAACGGGCTGGTTGAAGGCCCCGTTCGACAGGTCTTCCATCATGCCCACCACCGTTTCCACCGAGTCGGGTTTGTTGGTGCCGATTACGCCGCTCGGCCCGCGCTTGATCCAGCCAGCCGTGTATTCGCCGGGGCGGGCCTGCTTTGTGTCAGAGTCGATCACCCGGCCCTTTTCGTTGAGGATGACTCCCCACTTGTCGTGAAACGGCACTTCGGGCAGAGGCACGCCGCGATAGCCAACGGATCGGAAGACGAGGCCGACGGGCAGTTCTTCGGTCTGGTCAGTAGCTTTGGGGCTGAGGGTTCCGGCGTCAGTGCGATAGAGGACGTTGCGCACCAGCTTCATGTTGGCCGCGCGCCCGTTTTCATCGCCCACGAGTTCAGTGGGCGAGACGAGGAAGCGAATGATCAGCTTGCGCGACTTGCCGGTGGATTTTCGCTTGGCGTAGCTTTGCAACATATCCACTTTTTTATTGAGGGCCTGATCCATGCCTTTGTCCAGGTCGGCCTTGCTCAGTTCGTCCAGCGCCACTTCGTCGGCCAGAGTCAGGCAGTCGGCGTCTTCCATCTCGCCCACCTCTTTCACTTCGGGGTTGGTGAAGGCGGCCTGGGCCGGGCCGCGCCGGCCAAGCAGATACACTTCTTTCACCTTGCTGTTCCGCAGAGCTTCGAGGGCGTAATCAGCGATGTCGGTGTCGGCCAGTTCTTCGGGCGTGCGGCAGAGGATGCGGGCCACGTCTATTGCCACGTTGCCCACGCCCACGACGGCGACCCGTTCCTGTGACAGATCAAATTGATAGTCGCGATAATCGGGGTGGCCGTTGTACCAGGCCACAAATTCGGTGGCCGGGTGACTACCTTTGAGGTCTTCGCCAGGGACGCCCATGCGGCGGTCGGTTTGGGCGCCGGTGGCATAAAGAATCTGGTGATAGTGGGCCTTGAGGTCGGCCAGCTTGAGGTGCTGGCCGAACGCGACGTTACCGTAAAAGCGGAAGTGCGGGTCGGCGGCGATCTTGTCGTAGACTTTGGTGACGGATTTGATCTTTTGGTGATCGGGGGCGACGCCGCCGCGCACCAGGCCGAAGGGCGTGGGCAGGCGGTCGAACATGTCTACTTCGACGACGAGGCCGTTTTGCTTGAGCAGATGATCGGCGGCGTAAAAAGCCGCCGGGCCGGAGCCGAGGATGGCGACTCGGAGGGGTTGGGTTGACGTGCCGGGCTGGGTCATGAGTGGCGGGTTACCCTTTCGCGATATGGGTCTGCAGTGAGTCGATCTCGCCCTCGTACTCGTCGAGTTGAGCCTTGACCAAATCACCGATGGAGATGATGCCGATCAGTTTGCCGTTTTCCAGGATCGGCAGGTGGCGAAACCGTTTTTCGGTCATCGTTTGCAGGACGGATTTGAGATCGTCGTTAGGCGTTCCGGTGACGACGACGTTTGTCATGGCCTGACTCACGCGCGCAGAAAAAGGCTCGGCCTGGGCGGCGGCGATGCGGACGATGTCGCGTTCGGAAAGGATGCCGGCCAACTGGCCGGCGGCGTCGAGCACCACCAGCGCCCCAATTTTGCGCGAGGCCAGCAGGCCAACGGCTTCTTTGATCGTCTGATCCTGCTGGATAGTGACGACGTTATTGCCTTTGGTAGCCAGAATATTGCTGATTTTCATGGTACGCGGCCTCCTTCTGGAATCCGGCGAGATTATAGCGCGAGTGGGAAGAGCGGAGCGAGGGAGAAAAGCAACCTTCTGAGGGTGACAAATGACAATTCTCCAGTTAATCGTCCACTTTCATTACGTAGAGGAACAGGCCGAAGATAATGACCAGCACGCCCAGCAGGACGCCGCCGCTTTGCCACAGGCCAAAGAAGGGCAGGCTTTCGGGGATGTTGTGACTGCCAATGCCCAAAATGTCAGCCAGGGCGGCGACGCAACACAACACGTAGCCGGTGGCGATCAGCCGGATGCCAATGTCATGCCTCAGCCGCCGCTCGCGCGCGCGGCGGCGGGTGGCATATGCGTAGACATAGCCGCCCAGAGTCATCCAGCCGAGGCCCAGCAAAAATGTAAAAATTTGGATGATGCCAAAGCCGGGCGTGAGGTTGAGGCGGACGATCTCAGGGAAGATGCCGATGACGAAGACGAAGAATCCGGCGACGATCAGAGCGATGGCGGCGCGGGCGAGGCGGGTGTCCTCGAGCGGCGGGGTCTTCATGCCGGGAGACCCCGCCTCAGAATGTTGAGCCAGTTACCGCTCATCACCTTTTCCACGTCGGCCTCGGTGTAGCCGCATTCTTTCAGCGCCGCGCCGATCAGGCCCAGGTCGGCGGCGGTGTCAATCTCGGCTGGCACACTCTCCACGCCAAAGCCACCGTCGAAGTCGGAGCCGATGGCAACGTGATCGGCGCTACCCGCCACCTGGCAAACGTGATCGATCATCGCCGTCACCTCCGTCAGCGTCACGGCGTTCTTGCCATCGGACTCGGCCCAATCTGCTTTGAGGAATCGGTTGTAAGGCACAATGCCGGTCACGCCGCCGCGCGCGGCCAGCCGCCGGATCATCTCGTCGGAAAGAAAACGCTCCGGGCGGCGAACGTTGCCTTTGAGCACGGCGCGCGGGTTGGCGTGCGAGGCAATGACCACGCCTTCAAACAAGTCGAGGGCTTCGAGGAAGGATTCGTCGGAGGCGTGCGAGAGATCGAGGATGAGGCCGAGGTCGGCCAGCACGCCGAGCAGGCGGCGGCCTTCGGGCGTGAGCGGGCCGGGTTCGCCGGTTCCGCCGGCGTAGCGGGTGGCGGCCCAGGCCAGGCCCACAATGCGCACCCCGCGTTCCATCCACCACTCGGCCTCTTGAGGTTCGCGGATGGCGTCCGCGCCTTCCATCAGGGGCACGAGGCCGACCCGCCGATTTTCCAAGTCGGCGGCTGACCATGAGTCGAGCACTTGCTCCAGGTCGCCCCGATCGCCAATTAATTTAAAGGAGGGGCAGGTGTCGGTCAGTTGGTGATAGTAATCGAGTTGTTGCAAGTAGAAGCGGTGGGCCTGTCCCGAGTCGGCGTAAGAGAGGCGATCCCACTCGCCCATTTTGTGGCGGGTGGGTGAGGCGTAAAGTGTGCCGAAGATGACGGCGACATGGCCGAGCAAATAGTCGCCCAGGCCAAGAAGAGAGTTGCCGTTGTGCGACGGGGCCGAGTTGTTGCTTTCGGCCTGGCGGGTGGCTAGCGCCGACTTGGTGTAATCGCGCCCGAAGGTCAAGGCGTTCCAGGCCAGGTCCTGGTGAGCGTCAATGATGAGGTTAGTAGGCATGGCGCGGATGGTAGTCAGAAGAGGAGACGTTGTCAAGCGGGACTGAAAGAAGCCCGGAACTTGTTTGCGCGGCGGGGGTTTCATTTGTGAGCTTTCGCTCCAAGCCGATTTCGACTATATTAGCCGCATCCCCATCTCTGGAGGCAATCATGGCAACTGCATCAATGGCTGTACCCGTCAACGACAAGCGCGAGATTTTTGGCTGGACGATGTACGACTGGGCCAACTCGGCCTTTAGCACCACCGTCGTCACCGTCTTTCTTGGCCCCTACCTGACCAACCTGGCCGAGAACGCCGCCGACGCCAACGGTATCATCTTCACCCTGCCTCTGTTTGGCGGCATCCGCTTCGACTCGTTGTTTACCTACTGCGTTTCGATTTCGGTGCTTCTTCAGGTCTTCTTTCTGCCCATTCTGGGGGCCATCGCCGATTATTCGCACTTGCGCAAGCGGATGATGCAGTTGTTTGCCACCATCGGCGCTGTTGCCACGCTGGCCTTGATTTTTCTTGTTCAAGACACCTATCTGCTGGGCGGCTTGCTGTTCATCATCGCCAACCTGGCGTTTGGGGCGGCGGTCGTGTTTTATAACGCCTACCTGCCGGACATTGCCAGCGAAGACAAACGGGACAGCGTCTCGTCGGCAGGGTTTGCCCTGGGTTATGCGGGCGGCGGCCTCTTGCTTCTGCTCAACCTGGTTCTGTTTTCGCTCATGAAAGACGGCGCGCTGGCGGCCCGCATCTGCCTGGCCTCAGCCGGGCTGTGGTGGTTGCTGTTCGCGCAAGTGACGTTTAACACGCTTCGCCCGCGCCACGCGGCCAAGCCTCTGCCGGCGGGCGAGAGCTATCTCACCATCGGCTTCAAGCAATTGGCCGGCACTTTCCGCGAGGTGAACAAGTTTCCGGAGACGGTGCGCTATTTGATCGCCTACTTGTTTTTCAACGACGGTATTCAAACCGTGATCGTTATTGCCGCCGTGTTTGCCGCCGAGGAGCTGGGGATGAATGCGACGAATCGCATCCTGGTGATCTTGATGATTCAGGCGGTGGCCTTCTTTGGCGCTTACCTCTATGGCTGGCTGGCTGGGAAGATGGGCGCGGTGCGGGCGCTCATTACCAGCCTCATCATCTGGTGCGTGGTAGTTGTTTACGCTTATGCCGGAATGAAGAGCACGGCGATTGTGCCGGGGTTGAAAATCGCCCAACGCGAGTTGGAGTTCTGGTTGCTGGCCTTTGTGGTGGCCCTGATTTTGGGCGGAAGCCAGGCCCTCAGTCGGAGTATTTTCTCGCAGATGATCCCGAAGGGACGCGAGGCCGAGTTCTTCTCGTTCTACGAAGTCAGCGAGCGCGGCACGTCGTGGATGGGGCCGTTTATCTTTGCCCGCGTTAACGACATCACCCGGAGTTTCCGCACCGGCATCCTGTCGCTTATCGTGTTGTTCGTGGTGGGGCTGGGGATTTTGGTGACGGTGAACGTCCCACGAGCGATCAAAGAGGCGCAGGTGGCGAGTGAAGCCGCCTAACCGCCCCCACCCCCGGCCCCTCCCCCATGATGTGCTTCGCAAACGCATCACGGGAGAGGGGAGCTAAGGACGAACGGCACGCGCAGACCGCCGTTTTCAATCATCAGCGGCTCGCCAAAAGCGAGCCGCGTTTGTTTTGCCAGCGCCGTGCTTCCAGCCAGAACGCCGACTCGCCAGCCCGGGCATTTTTCTTTTATCACCTTCCCAAACTGCGCGTACAAACTTCTCACATCGCTTCCGACTCGTTCGCCGTAGGGCAGGTTGCTGATCAGCAGGCCGGGGGCGGGCGGCGGTTCGATGGCCGAGATAGGGCGGACGCTGAACTGAATAGAGTCGGCGGCACCGGCTCTTTTCGCGTTGGCTTGGGCGGCGGCAATCGCGCCTTCGTCTCGATCTGAGGCGATGATGATTGGCGCTGAGTCGTTGATCGCCGCGCGCGCGTTTCTCAACTGTTCGCCCCATTCCTGGGTGTCGAAGTTCAGCCAATCAATGAAGGCAAAGCGGCGGTTGAGGCCGGGGGCGACGTTGCGGGCCATGAGCGCCGCTTCGATGGCGAATGTGCCGGAGCCGCAAAAGGGATCGAGCAAGGGTTGGGCCGGGTTGTAGTTGGCGTGAAGCAGGAGCGCGGCGGCCAGCGTTTCGCGCAGGGGTGCTTTGGCCGTTTGCAGGCGGTAGCCGCGCTGGTGCAGGTGCGCGCCGGAACTGTTGAGGCTGACGATGCAGTGATCGTGATCAATCCTGACGATCACTTCTGAATTTAACCGCGAAGGCGCGAAGGACGCCAAGTTTTCTTTCTCTTCTTTGCGCTCTTGGCGTCTTTGCGGTGAATCTTTTTGACCGAAACGATCCTCAATCGCCAGCGCGACTCGCTCGGCGACGGCATCGGAGTGATAGAGTTTGGATTTGTGGCAAGTGGCGCGGACGCTGACGGGCTGGCCGGGGAGGAGAAAATTCTCCCACGGCAGGCCGGCGGCTTTGCGGCGCAGTTCGTCGAAGGCAACGGCTTGAAATTCGCCGAGCCGCACCAGCACCCGGCTAGTCGTGCGCGACCACAAATTGATTTTGTAGAGATGGCTGAGGAAGCCTTCAAACTCCACGCCGCCCGGCACGGCGCGCGGGTGGTTGACGCCGAGGGCGAACAGTTCGGCGCGGGTGAGGTCTTCGAGGCCGGGTGGAGTGACGGCGAAGAGGGAGAAACGAGACGAATTGTTCAAGGCAATTACGTTTTACGCATTAAACCTTATCGGGAATAACATTATGACGCTTCCCAACCGCGTCCTCGCGGTTGGCCGCCCGCGAGGACGCGGGCTGTGATCTTATTTCCGATAAGGTCTATGCTACTATCAGACTGGTTTCATACATCTTAATCGCCTCCAGCACGCTCTCCGGCGTCTTGGCGTTGGACAGAAAGTTGCGCAGAGAATCGGCCATGGGAATGGCGAAGATGTATTTGTGGGCGTGGCGGCGGAAGAGCATAAAGCCTTCCTGCGGGCCGTAGAATTCGAGCGAGAGGGCGAGGTGCTTGCGGATCATGGCCGCCACTTCGCCGAACGGCACGTCGCGGCGCTCGCGGCGGGCGAAGACCCACGGGTTGCCGATGGCGGCCCGACCGATCATCACTGCGTCCACGCCGGTGTGCCGTTTCATGCGCTCGATGTCGGCAGGGCATTTCACGTCGCCACTGCCGATCACCGGCACTTTCGCCGCCGCTTTCACTTCGGCAATGGCGTCCCAGTCGGCGTTGCCTTTGTAGGCTTGAGCTTTCGTGCGGCCATGCACGGCGATGAGTGATGCGCCGCTGTCTTCGAGAACCTTTGCCACTTCGAGATAGTTGCGCGAGGCGTCGTCCCAGCCGAGGCGGATTTTGCCGGTGACGGGAACGCTGACTGACCGAGTTAGTTTTGCAAAGATGCGGCCAATCCTGGCCGGCTCGCAGAGCAGGCCCGCTCCTGCGCCGTGCCCGGCGACCGTGTCGGCCCAACAACCCATGTTCACGTCAATGATGTCTGGCTCCAACTGTTCAATCCGCCTGGCGGCTTCGGCCAGGTCGTCTTCGTTCGCGCCAAAGATTTGGAAGGTGATGGGGCGCTCGGCGGGTGTGAAGATGAGGCGGCGGAATACGGCCTCGGCCCCGGCCAGGAGTCCGGGCGCGGGCACGAACTCGGTGTAGCTCATGGCTGAGCCAAGTTCGCGGCAGATCGAACGGAACGGCAAATCCGAGTAGCCCGACATAGGGGCAAGGATGGCGTCGCCGTAAACGGGAATGTTGCGGATGAAGAAGGTCGGAGGCATGAGTGAAACGGCAAACGACAAACGTCAAAAGTGAAACGACAAACGTCAAATGACAAGAATGAACTTCAAATCTCAAACGAGGGCGCACTCGGAAGCGAATGCTTCTTCTTTTTCTGCGCTCTCGGCGGTGAAAAGTTCTCCGGCCTCGTAGCGGTTGATGATGTCTTCGAGTTCGGCGCGGCGGGTGGTGGTCAGCATGGACAGGCGCAGGGCGCGGTCGGCGGCAGAGTCGGGAATGTAGCGGGCGGCGTGCTTGCGGAAGAGGATGAGGCCGCCCGCTTCGCCGTAGAAGTCAATGTTGAGCGCCAGATGCCGCCGCATTAGCTTGACGACTTCTGACGGAGTCACCTGCGACCGGTCTTTGCCGGCAAATAGCCAGGGGTTGCCGATGGCGGCCCGACCGATCATCACTGCGTCCACACTCGTGTAGAGTCTCATGCGCTCGATGTCGGCCACAGTCTTCACGTCGCCACTGCCGATCACCGGCACTTTCGCCGCCGCTTTCACTTCGGCGATAGCGTCCCAGTCGGCAGAGCCTTTGTAGCCCTGAGTTTTGGTGCGGCCATGCACGGCGATGAGTGATGCGCCGCTGTCTTCGAGAACCTTTGCCACTTCGAGATAGTTGCGCGAGGCGTCGTCCCAGCCGAGGCGGATTTTGCCGGTGACGGGAACCTTGAGGGTTTGAGTCAGGCGGGTGAAGATGCGGCCAATCTTGGCCGGTTCGCGCAGAAGCCCTGCGCCCGCACCGCGCCCGGAGATGCTGTTCACCCAACAACCCATGTTCAAGTCAATGATGTCCGGGCCGAGGCTCTCGATGCGCCCCGCCACTTCCACCAGCCGGTCTTCGTCGTGGCCGTAAATCTGGAACGTCATCGGGCGCTCGCTCGAGTCGAACTTGAGCTTGCGGGCGGTGCGCTTGACGTTGGTCAGCAGTTCGTCCACCGACACGAACTCGGTGTAGCTCATGGCCGAGCCGAGTTCGCGGCAGATGAGGCGAAAGGGCAGGTCGGAGTAACCGTCCATCGGCGAGAGGACGGTTACTCCGTAGACCGGGACATCGCGGACGAAAAACGCTGTGGTGGTCATATCACTGTGAACAGGCGACGGTCTCCGGGCCGCGATCTTCGTAGCGTTTGTAGAAATCCAAAATGGCCTTCTCGTCATACTCAGCCACGTCGAGTTGCCTGCCCCAGGCAATGACCGAAATGGGCGTCGTCATGCCTTGCGAGTAGGGCAGGACGATAAGCTTCGGCGTCGGGCAACGGCGTTGCGGCGCTTTATCCACCAACGCTTTGAGTTGGGCCTTCAAATTGGCGCAATCATCACCGCAATTGTAGAGCACAACAACGTCGCCATGCTCCAGGTTGTGAACCCAATAGCCTTCAGGCCAGGGCTGATCGTAGAAGCCGAGATTCGGCATCGTCGTGCCGTAATGCGTGCCGGACGAAGGCGGGTAATGTTTGAAAATGAGAGGTGTGTCAACGTCCACGTGGCCGGCGCTTTCACTGGGGATGATCTGTTCTGCCGGGTTGACGTCGGGCCGGATCTTGTCCTGCTCGCCCTTGATCGTTTGGTCAACAATGTACCAAATTCCGGCGCTCACTATCAACACAGCCACGGCGACGATGGCGATGAGGCGAATTTGGGCCGAGCGTTGCTGGTTGCTGAAGCTCGCCGTCTGGGTTGGCTTTCGTTGGGTTGGTCTGCTCATTAAAGATGCCCTCGAGTTCTAAAATTGACAAACGCAGAGCGCCCATGCTTGCCCGGGTTGGCCCTGCGCGTCCGGCTGGAATTTTACAACATTTTCCCTCGTTCTTGTCCCAGCTCAAAAAGCCGGCCATTTGCCACGAAAATGAAATTTTCGCCAATTGCTTGCCGGGACACTCGCGGTTATACTGTGAGCAGAGAGTGGATGCCTGATTGGTTAATTCACCCGTGACCCTGATGACTGAGACGGCGGTGGACAAACTTTCATTACTTAGCCAGGCTTTTGACGGCCTGTCGGATGGCGACTTGCGTGAACTGGCCGCCATGACCCGGCTGTGCCAGTACCCACCCAATCACGTCCTGTGCCTCGAAGGCGCTTACGAAGAAATCTTCTATATTATCGCCAAAGGCCAGGTGCGCATCACCAAAAAGATCAGCGAAAACGAGGGTGAGCGCGAAATTCGCACCATCGGCCCCGGCGGCTACGTGGGTGAAATGGCCCTGATCCAGAACGCGCCCCGCGCCGCCACCGTCCGCGCCACCACCGACTGCACCGTGCTGGAGGTGGGCAAGTCGGACTTTGAAGCCATGCTTCAGCGAAGCCCGCGCATGGCCCTCAGCCTCATTCGCAGCACCCTCGACCGTTTGCGCTCCAACGACCAGCGCGATATTCAAGACCTGCAACGCACCAACAAGATGCTCCGCCAGCTCGACCGCAACAAGCTGGAATTCATCCAGGTGGCCGCCCACGAACTGCGCACGCCGATCACGGTTATGAAAGGCTACATCAACATCATGAAGATGGCCGCCGGGGTTAAAGGTAACGCTTCGCTGGCCGAAGTGCTGGAAGGGATTGAAAAAGGCACCGACCGGATGCACCAGGTAGTCAACGCCATGCTCGACGTGACCCGCCTCGACAGCGACAACCTGCGCATCCTGCCGGTGCCAGTGCCGCTTAAGAGCGTGGTCAACGATGTGGCGCACGACTTGAACAAGCAGGCCGTCGATCGGCGGGTGGCGATCACCGTCGAACATTCGCCCGACACGCCCAACATCAATGCCGACCCGACGTTGATTCAAAAGGCCTTGCATCATCTGATCATCAACGCCATTAAATACACGCCGGACGACGGGCAGATTCAAATTAGAACCCGGCCCATCCTCCTCGACGGCGGCGTTCCCGGAGTCGAAATTGCCATTCAGGATTCCGGCGTCGGCCTGGCCGCAGAACATCAGGAACTGGTGTTTGAAAAATTCTATCAAGTCGGTTCGGTGGCCCTGCATTCGTCGAGCAAGACGGCATTCAAAGGCGGCGGCCCGGGTGTGGGCCTGGCTATCGTTCGCGGCGTGGCCCGTGCGCACGGCGGCAAGGTTTGGGTGGAAAGCCCCGGCCACGACGAGACGAATTTTCCCGGTAGCACCTTCTTTTTGCAATTGCCCGTCAACCCGCCTCCACCAGCCGCCTAGCCGAAAGATGCCGTTCGGTGAAAACCGGGTGACTCATTCGTTTCCAATCTTTACCGGGCTGAAGTTCATGATATAGTGTGGGGGCCAATCTTTGTGATTGGCCTTTTATTGCTTATGAAACATGCGTCTCGCGGTGTTATTCAAATAGACTGGCTGTTGTTCGGCCTGCGTTGGCCTTTGCTGATTGCTACAGCGGCGGAAACCTACTTTCTGGCTCAGGGCGACCCGACCACCCAGTTGCCCCGGCTGGCGGTGCTGGCGGCCGGCGTGTTGTACAACGTCGCCCTGGCTGTCTTCCTGCTGGCGCGCGCCTGGCCCAAAGCCGCGCCCGGCCTGACGTTGTTTACCGACACCATGTTGGCGATAGGATTATTTGCCGCGCCCGGCCCCAGCACCCTTACCTCTTCTTACTGGGCGGCGGCCTTTGTTGTAGTCACCGCCTCGCTTCGGTTTAGCTGGGTGTGGGCGCTCCTGGTGGCGCTGGTCATTGCCGCCGCCGATGCCGCTTTGCTCATTGCCTTCGACACCACCGATTATCAAAGTTCCCTGATCTCGTTGATCCCTAACGCCATCTTTTTACTCACCGGCGCGCTGGTGGCCGGACTGGTGGGCGAGCGCACGCGGACTTTGGCCGTAAAGCGCGCTCATGCCGAACGCGATATTGAAGAGCGGCGGCTCAAGCACATCCGCGAACAGGCTCGCGCCATTTATAAGATGGCTTTGCTGGTGAGTGAGACGTTGAACTATGAACGGGTGCTGGACGCCGCTCTTGATCTGAGCATTTCCAGCATGGCCGACACCGGGGCCGCCGCCTCGCAAATGGTGTGCGCGGCGCTGTTGTTCCACGACGACGAGCTAAAAGTGATCACGGCCCGCCGTTTCACTCAGGCCGATCATAAAGTGACGCTTCCTGCTCAGTCGGGCCTTGTCGCCGAAGTGCTGGCCAGCGGCGAATCGGGTTATTCGTCCGACCCAGCGCGCGATCCGGAACTTTCGCGATTTATTGCCCTGCGCGGTTGTCGGACGTTGATGGCGGCCCCTCTTCAGGCCGGCATGGACAACTACGGGGTGATGATCTTTGCCCATCCGCGCCCGGATTTCTTCGACCTGGATCACATCGAACTGCTCGAAGCCATTTGCAAGCACACCATCATCGCCGTGAAGAACGGGCGGCTCTACCAGAAACTGCTGGAAGAGAAAGAGCGCATCGTCGAAGTTGAAGAAGAAGCGCGCAAGAAGCTGGCCCGCGACCTGCACGACGGCCCCACCCAGTCGGTGGCGGCGCTGGCCATGCGGGCCAACTACATCCGCCGCCTGTTGGAGCGCGAACCGCAGTCTGCCGCCGAAGAACTTTATAAAGTGGAAGAGCTGGCCCGCCGCACCACCAAAGAAATCCGCCACATGCTCTTCACCCTGCGCCCGCTGGTGCTCGAGTCGCAAGGCCTGGCCGCCGCGTTGCAGTCGCTGGCCGACAAGATGCGCGAGAACTATGACTTGAATGTGATTATTGAGGCCCAGCCGGGCGCGGGAGAGAAGCTGGAGATTCACGCTCAGGGCGTGCTGTTCTATATTGCCGAAGAGGCGGTGGGCAATGCCCGCAAGCACGCCGCCGCCAAGCACATCTGGGTGAGAATTGGCTTGCGCTCGCCGGAAATGTTTTATCTGGTGATTGAGGACGACGGAGTGGGGTTCAACGTTGGGGCAGTGGGCGCGAATTACGACCAGCGTGGAAGCCTGGGCATGGTGAACATGCGCGAGCGCACCGAACTGGTGAGCGGCCAACTGCACATTGACTCGGCGGAAGGCAAAGGCGCCAAGATCACAATTCTGGTTCCGCTCACAGAAGAAGCGCGGGAGAAGTTGATGAGCTGACCGAGTTGCCCCGATTCTCACCTTTGTATACAATCATCGGGTATGCCGACTTCTGCTGTGAAGCGTCGTACCTCGGCGGACCCTAAACCTCAGTGGGACGCCGCAAAAGTGAAAGCACTGCGCTTTTATATGGGCCTGACCCAGCAGATGTTCGCCAAACGGCTGGGTGTGCGCCAGCAGACGGTGTCGGAATGGGAAAAGGGCATCTACCGCCCACGCGGGGCGACGGTGACTCTGCTGACGATGATTGGCGAGCAGGTGGGGTTCAAGTACGAGGGCGATAAAAAGTGACGGATGTCATGGAATCAAAGTGACGGGTAGCCGCGACGGCTTACCCGTTTTTTATTTTCGTCTAATGGGTTTGTGGCATAATGCGGCCTGTCCATCATAATCGCACACTGTTCTGGCCGCAGTTCAATTGCGGCCAGAGCGGATGAGTCAGGAGTTTGCATGATTCAGGAAAATCTTATTATCATCGGTTCCGGCCCGGCGGGGCTGACGGCGGCGCTCTACGCCGCCCGCGCCAACCTCAATCCATTGCTCATCACCGGCAACGAGCTGGGCGGCCAAATCGCCATCACCAACGAAGTCGAGAATTATCCAGGGTTCGATTCCATCCTCGGCCCTGACCTGACCGAGAAGATGAAGGCCCAGGCCGAAAAGTTCGGCACCCGGTTTGAGTACAACGAAGTGACGGAGGTGGACTTCACCAAAGGCTCGCCGTTTACTCTCAAGACTTACAGCCAGGAGTATCAGGCGAAGGCGGTGATTATTACCACTGGCGCTTCGGCCAGGCGGCTGGGCATTCCGGGCGAAGACGAGTTCATCGGGCGGGGGGTGTCGTATTGCGCCACCTGCGACGGCTTCTTCTTCCGCGACAAGGATGTGCTGGTGGTGGGCGGCGGCGACTCGGCTTTGCAGGAAGGGCTGTTCCTGACCAAGTACGCCAGCCGGGTGCGCGTGGTTCACCGCCGTGACCAACTGCGGGCCGGCGAGTTGTTGAAGTCACGCGCCAACGCCAATGAGAAGATGGCGTTTGTGTGGAATACGGCGCTGGAGGAAATCAAGGGCAACGGGGCGGTGCAGGAAGTGAGGGCCAGGAACTTGAAGACCGGTCAGGTGGAACAATGGAAGACGGACGGCGTGTTTGTGTTCGTCGGCCACTTCCCGAACACCAGGCTGTTCGAGGGCCAGTTGGCGATGGACGATCAGAAGTTCCTGATCACCGACAAGAACCGGCAAACCTCAGTGCCGGGCGTGTTCGCCGCCGGCGAGGTGCAGGACCCGATCTTCAAGCAGGCCATCTCCTCAGCCGGGCATGGGTGCGAGGCGGCGATTGCGGCGGAGAGGTGGTTGGCGGAGCGAGGGGTGGAGTAGAAGCTTGGTGGTTGGGTTGTTAGGTGGTTTGGGTGAGCGCACTTTCTGCGGGAGGAGGAGGTGCGCTTTTTATTAGCTGGATTGCATCCACTCCAAAATAACCGCTTTCGCCTTTTGCGCCGCCCGGGCGCGGTGGCTGACCTGATTCTTGATGGCCTCGTCAAGTTCGGCCATGGTACAGCCAAACTCCGGCATGTAGAAGAGCGGGTCGTAGCCAAAGCCACCGGTTCCGGCGGGAGCAAAGGCAATTTGGCCTTCACAGACTCCTTCGACAATCACAGGTTCGCGGCCCGGCGCGCACAGCGCGATCGCGCAACGAAAGCGGGCGGCGCGCCCGGCTTGTTGCGTTTCCCCTAGTTCGCCCAACAACTTAGCCCAGCGGTCGGCGTTGGTGGCGTTTGGCCCGGCGTAGCGGGCGGCGTACAGGCCGGGGCGGCCACCCAAAGCATCCACTTCCAGGCCGGAGTCGTCGGCCAGGGTCAGGAGTCCGGTAGCCCGGCAGGCGGCGGTTGCCTTGAGCAGGGCGTTGGCGGCGTAGGTGTCGCCAGTTTCAGGGATGGCCTCAGTGATTCCGGCATCGTTCAAAGTCAAATACTCGACGGCCAGCCCATCAAAAATGGCGGCGAATTCTTTTATTTTTCCGGGGTTGTGGGTGGCGATAAGCAGTTTTGGAAGTGGGGAAGCCGTCACTTTTTATGTCACTCCTGTCTGGAAATACCGGTTTATGAACGGTGAATCCGCCTTTATATGGTGTAGCATGACCTTTGTCCTTTATTATTATGTATAAATTTTACACGGAATCCTTGACTTGATGTATTCCAAAGTGCTATACTGGCGGCATCTTATTGACAAGTTGCAAACCCTGATTCCTGAGAGCCTAACCTGTATAAGACACGACGAGACGTTCTCCGGCTGAACGTCGGCTTCTTGCTAAAAGAAAACGTCGGCTATAGCCGGAAAATGGACTTCGATTATCCCATTCTCGAAGTCGCCGACGATTTAGATGTTCTGAACTTCCACGGTTCTGTGCGCCTCACCCACACTGCCCAGGGAGTTTACTTGGAAGGCCGCTTCAAAGGTGAACAGCCAGCCGAGTGTGTTCGTTGCCTCACCACCGTCAATCAGCCCCTCAAAACTGAGATCAAACAGCTCTATGAATTTCCGCCTAATTCCAAGGCCGAATTTGTTATTGCCGAAACCGGCTTTCTGGATTTAGCGCCGGTTCTACGCGAAGACCTTCTGCTATCTGCGCCCATGCGGCCCCTGTGCCGCCCGGATTGCAAGGGACTGTGCCCCACCTGTGGCCAGGATTTGAACGAAGGCTCTTGCAATTGCGAGAAAGATGACCTCAACCCGCGTCTGGCGGTGTTGAAAAAACTGCTTGAGAACAAAGAGTCGTAAGTTCACTGAGGAGAGGCCGATGAATCAGCAGGGAAAAAGCGCCAAGAAAACGAAAGCCAAAACCAGGGGAGCCGGGTCGCCCCTTGATGAAGCCGATTTGCTGGCTCATCGCATGGCCAAGCAGATTGAGTCTTTTGTCGGCGGCGCCAACGATCCTGAGCAGTTTGCCGACTTGATGCTGTTCATGCCCGGCCCGGAAGAGGCGCGGGTGGACAAGCAGGCGGTGATGCGAAAACTGCGTACCCGCCGCGGCCAGGCCGACGAGTTCGACCTCTCGGCGATCTCGTCCGACGACACCGTTGGCTTGTATCTCAAAGAAATGGCCCGCGTGCCCCTGCTCACCACCGAGCAGGAAGTAGACCTGGCCAAGCGCCTGGAACGCGGCCTGGATGCCGACGCCCGCCTGGGAGAATTGAGCGCCAAAGCGCAGAAGAGCCGCGAACGACTGCTCGGCCACGTGGAAGACGGCAAGACCGCCCGCGACCACCTGATCAAAGCCAACACCCGCCTCGTGGTCGCCATTGCCAAGAAATACATGAACCGGGGCGTGCCCTTCCTCGACCTGATTCAGGAAGGCAACCTGGGCCTGATGAAGGCCGTCGAAAAGTTCAACTACCGGCTCGGCTTCCGCTTCAGCACCTACGCCACCTGGTGGATCCGCCAGACCATCACCCGCGCCATCGCCGACCAGAGCCGCACCATCCGCGTGCCGGTTCACATGAGCGACCGCATCCGCCGCCTCTACAAAGTGGCCCGCGAGCTTGAGCAGTTCCTGGGCCGCAAGCCCACCCCCGAAGAAATTGCCCACGAGTTGGACGTTGAGCCGCGCAAAGTGCAATGGATGTTGAAGGTGTCGTGGCAACCGCTCTCGCTCGAACAGCCGGTGGGCGAAGACGAAGACGACGAGCTTGGCTCGTTCGTGGAAGACGACAACGCTCTCTCGCCCGCCCAGAGCGCCCAGCAGAACCTTTTGCGCGAAACGGTGGAAGAGGTGCTGGGCACGCTCCCGCCGCGCGAAGCCCGAATCCTGCGCCTGCGCTTCGGCCTGCAAAACGGGCGAGCCTACACCCTCGAAGAAGTGGGCCAGAAATTCGGCCTCACCCGCGAGCGCATCCGCCAGATCGAAGGCCGCGCCCTGCGCCGCCTGCGCCACCCGCGCCGGAGCCGCCAACTGCGCGATTACCTGACCTAAAGGTTTAGGACGCTGATGAACGCTGAGATTTTTTATCCGCGTAAATCTCCGTGCATCTGCGTCCAATAATCTTCGCGCTAGCGCAGTTCTTGCGGGGCAATACTACGTTGGCCGACTGCCGCTGGACTAAAGTCCGGCGGTTTTTTTTCCGGCACAAAGGTAAAATATCCGGCATGGCCGCTGGCGCACTTTCACTCAAAAAGCAAAACGGCTCAGGGCTTCGCCCGGTTGACCTGCGGCGCGACCTGGGCCACGTTGCCGCCCTGATGGAACTGTGCTTCGGCGAAACGCTGGACGCCGGCGGACGCGGCACCATGCGCGAAATGCAAATGCTCTCGCGCTCCGGCTTCCTGCAGTGGATCATGGGCACAGTGGCTCCGGCCTGGCAACACGGCTTTG
The DNA here is from genome assembly GCA_016197225.1 of Chloroflexota bacterium. Classification (NCBI taxonomy): domain Bacteria; kingdom Bacillati; phylum Chloroflexota; species Chloroflexota bacterium. The sequence continues at coordinate 29,186 of JACPWC010000060.1, read as the reverse complement.
TGTGGGTGGAAGATGGCCGCCTCGTCGGCAATGTGAGCACCCAGCCTTCAGAAGCCGAGCGGCGCGCCTGGCTCGTTGCCAACGTCGCCGTCCACCCCGACTACCGCCGGCGCGGCATCGCCCGCGCCCTCACCGAAGCCGCCCTGCAGTTGGCGGCTGAACACGGCGCAACCCAAACCCTCCTGCAAGTCAACCACGACAACACCGGCGCGCGCCAGCTTTACGACTCGCTCAACTTCCAATTTATCACCGCTCGAACCGTGTGGGAACGTGTGGGCCGCTTTCAACCGCAACCCCTGTCGGCGCCCGGCGTCGAAATCCGCCCCGAACGTTCAACCGAGTGGCAGGCCGGCTTTGAACTGGCCTCCACGTTCCGGCCCGAAGGCTTTCTCTGGGCGCACCCTCTGCGCCGCGAGGACTGGCGGCCCTTGTTTTGGCGACGGCTGGGGCAGGCCCTCTCTGGCCAGCGCGAGGAACGCTGGGTGGCCGTAGAGGCGGCTTCGGGCCGCCTCGTCGGCTTCTTCGGCCTCAGCCTCATGTTCGGCCCGGTCGATCACATTGATCTCCTCATTCACCCCGACTGGCAGACCCGCCTCGAACGCCCCTTGCTGGTGACTGCTATTCGCCGCCTGCACGAGCGCCGCTGGCCGGTGCGGCTCGACCACCCGTTCAATGAGGCTGAAGCGCCCCTGCGCGAACTTGGCTTCCGCGCCACCCAATCTCTGGTTTGGATGAAAAAAAGTTTATAGGAGCCTGACTCATGCCACGACTCCGTTTTTTGCTGATGGCGATCTTGTTGACCGCCTGCATCGCCTCGCCTGTTGCAACGCCCACGGTTCAGCCGACTCTGGCTCCCCCGGCCCTGACTCTCGCCTCAGCACCTGCCCCTACTTCAACCGTTGCCCCGACTTCACCGCCGCCCACTGTTACGACGGCCCCCCCTGAAGTTCCGTCGCCCGCCCCGCCAACGCCCTCGCCCTCAATTCCTGGCGGCTCGTGTTGCGACTTCCAACTTGTCGCCGATGGTCTCTATCGCCCAACCCTGGTCACGCACGCCGGCGACGAGCGCCTCTTCATCCTTGAACAGTCCGGCCAGGTTCGAGTCGTCGTGGACGGCCAACTGGTGGCCGCGCCGTTCCTGGACATTGACGCAATTGTGAGTGACCGGGCCAACGAGCAGGGCTTGCTCGGCCTGGCCTTTCATCCCAACTATGCCGAGAACGGCCAGTTTTTCGTGAACTACACAAACTCACTGGGTGACACTGTCATCGCTCGCTACACCGTCTCTTCTGATCCGAATCTCGCCGACCCTGCCTCAGGCGAAATCCTGTTCACGATTGATCAGCCGTATGTGAATCACAACGGCGGCGGTCTGGCCTTTGGCCCCGATGGCTTGCTTTACGTTGGCATGGGCGACGGCGGCAGCCAGGGCGACCCGCGAGGCAACGGCCAGAACCCCTATTCGTTTTTGGGCAAGATGTTGCGAGTGGATGTGGAGACCAACCCGACCCAGCCGTTGATCTGGGCGCTGGGCTTGCGCAACCCCTGGCGCTTTTCGTTCGACCGGCTGACGGGCGACTTGTTCATCGGCGATGTGGGGCAGGGCGAGTGGGAGGAAATTGACTCGGTGGCGGCCTCGGCCCTGGCTGAACCCGGCCCAAACTTTGGCTGGAACATCTTCGAAGGCACGCACCGCTATTCCGACGGCCCGGCAGATTTGGTTGTGCCGCCGATTGCTGAATACTCGCACGCCGAGGGCGGTTGCTCGGTGACAGGCGGCTACGTTTATCGTGGCACAGCCCTGCCAGAACTAAGCGGCATCTACTTCTTCGCCGACTACTGCTCCGGCATCATCTGGAGCCTCACACCGCAAGCCGACGGCGCGTGGGAGCGCAACGTGTTCATGAACACGGACTTCACCATCAGCTCCTTTGGCGAAGACGTGAACGGGGAGTTGTACGTGGTGGATCACGGCGGGGCGGTGTATCGGTTGGTGAAGCAATAATCAACTCCCGCTTCGCTGTTTGAGCGCCTCATCTAAAAACTCCTGCAAGTCGCCATCGAGAATCTGCTTGAGCTTCACCGTGCGCCGCCCGGTGCGGTGGTCTTGCACGCCCTTGTCTTTGGTGTTTCGGAAGTACGAGCGCACGATGCCGCCCGAGGGCGGGGCCGGGCGGGTGTCGTTCTGGGTGCTCTCGAAGTGAATGAGGGTTTGCAGGATTCGGGTTGCCTCGGCGGTCAGGTCGTCGGGCGGCAGGTTGCTGGCAAAGCTTAGGCGGCCCTCGCTGTTCAAGTGGCGGGCCATCACCTGAGCCGTGAGGCGCGGCACGAGGAGACCATTACGGTTCAATTCTTTGACGTTGGTCTCCACGCGCGGAAGCGGTGTCGGCATTTCGTCGTCCGTCCACTCCGGCAGAACGCTCACGCTGGCCGACAACCTCTGCAAACTCTCCTGCCCGCCCGCCTTCACCGTCTGCACCAGCCGGTGCGCCCCGGTCTCGCCCTGCAACAGCCCAAACACGCCGTAGCCGCTGACGACGAGCGTCACCGTCATGTTCCGGCCATCGGGCGATTGCTCCTCGCCCAGCACGCTGGCGGCCAGCCCTCGACTCTTGGCCCAGCCCAGATACATCTTCGCCAGCGAGACGATCCACTGCCGGGCCGCGTTCAATTTTGATTTGATGCTGATCTGCAAATAGGCGCCGCATTGATCGTGCGGGCCGCTGAGCCAGGAGGTGAACTCGACTCGCGGCAGCTCATTCAGCAGGAACTTGTGCTGCCGCATCACCGACTCGGACGGGGGAGCCGCCGATGTGGAAAACGACTCGGTCAAACCGTCCAACGCCTGCCGCAGACTGCTCAACAAGTCTACGGTGCTGCTCGCTCGTTGATAAGCGTCCAGCTTGCGGCGGGCCGAGGCCTGATCGTTCCAAAAGCTCACGTCGGCCATTTCGGACAGGATCGCTTCGCGCTCGGCCCTGGCTTCGGCCACGCCGTGCAATTCTTCCAACGCTTCCACGCGCGCGGCCAGCACCGGCAGGGCCTCACGAATTTCGGCCAGGGTGGCGGCAGAAGCCGCTTCCACCGCAGGCGTCGGCTGAACCGTTTGATCAGCATCGGGGGCAAGATAGGCCGAGACGATCCGGCCATGCTTCACGTAGAGTCGAATCGCCCCGCCGGCCATCGTCGAAGAGAGGGCGTTGATCTCGCGGGCGAGCGGGTAGGTGATCGTCTTTTCGATCTGCCGTTTGAGATAACGAGCGCCGTAATAGGGGCTGTAGCCAAGCGCCACCACCTGCTCGATGACTTCGTCGGCGATGTCGGCCTCGAACTTGCGGCGGGTGAGGCCTTCGCGCAGGAGCAGGTCGCCGATCTCGCGGCGGGCGATGTCGGCCATGACGGCCCGGTTGAGGGGGTGAAAGATACAGACGGCGTCAATGCGGTTCATGAACTCGGGCGTGAAGTAGCGCTCGGTTTCGGTAAGGATGCGCGTCTCGCGAGCCTCGGGGGTTTCGCCGCGATTGAAGCCTAGCTTAGGCTGGTAGAGCAACTGTGCGCCGAAGTTGGAGGTAAGGATGAAGATCGAGTTGCGCAGGTTGACGATCTCGTCGTTGCCGTTGATGAGCAGGCCTTCGTCGAACAACTGCAAAAAGCGTTGATAGATGAGCGGGTTGGCCTTCTCGAACTCGTCGAGGACGATGACCGAAAACATTTTGCCGGCGAGGCGGTTGGTGAGTTGGCCGCGACGGTGAACCATTTGGTCGGCGTACGGGTTGCCGAAGAGTTCGGTGTGCTGGTAAGGGTTGGCGTAATCGCCCATGTTGAAGCGGACGAGGCGCTCGCGCTCGCCGTAAAGATACTCGGCCAGGGTCCGGGCCAGCTCGGTCTTGCCGACTCCGGTGGGGCCGAGGAAGAGAAAGACGCCCATAGGCCGCGACGGGTTGTTGACTCGCGCCCGCAGAAGACTCAGCGATTGGACAATCGCCTCCACTGCCTGATCCTGGGCCAGCACCCGGCTCTTGAAGTAGCGCAGCACTTCGTCTTCGTTGAAGGGCACTGTGTCGTCGAGCAACATGCGCGGCAGGCCGCTCTGCTCGCCGAAGCGCTGGATGACGTGCTCGGCCGTAAGTTGGGCGTCGCCGTCGGCTTTGGTCACGGCCAGCGAGTCGCGCAGAAGGTCAATTGTCTTGCCGGGCTGGGCGCGGTCGAGGGCGTAGCGGTGGCTGAGGTCGAGGGCTTGCTCCAGGGCGTCGTCGGTGACGGCCAACCCGTGAAGGATGCCCAGGTCGTCGGCCACGCGACGCACCACCCGCCGCGTCGCCGCCACGTCAAATTCGTCCACGTACACCGGCAGAAAAATCTGGCCGTAGTCGGTGTAGGTTTCGGAGAAGCGCCGCCAGGCGTTCTCTTCGGCCTCGGCCAGGCACAAACCGTTGAGGCGCTTGAGGGCCGAGGCCAGCACGGTAGCAACGTCCACGTTGGTGTCGCCCTCTTCATCCTGGATTCCGGGGAGGCGGGTGGCGCGGTTGATCTGATCGAAGAAGAGGATGATCTCCGGGTGAGCCGCCCACTGGGTGATGAGCTGATCGAAATATAGTTGCCACGCGCCGCGCGCCGAAAGGCCGGGCAGACTGCTGGGCGTGAAGCGCCACACTTCCTTGCCTGCCAGTTCCGCTGGACACTCCCCGCTCACGATGCGAGCCGCCACCATTTGGGCCACTGCCGTTTTGCCGGCCCGGCTCCGGCCTACGATGGCCACCCGGCCCTTGAGCGGCGAGGCCAGCGCCTGCAAAATCTGGTTCACTTCGGCCTCGCGGTTGTAAATGCCGGGCTGGCCGCCGGCGGTGGCTTTGGCCGTCAGGTTCTCGGCGAAGCTGGCAAGCATAGTGCGGATGTCGGCGGGAGGAAGCGGGGCGGGTTGTGGGAGCATAAAGTGTCTGGGACGTTTCCTTTTGCGGAGAAGTTTTTTGAGGCGTTTGAGTAAACGAGTGAAGGCGGTTGGGTAGCCCGGCGGCGGGCGATTTTTGAGGAGCTCTTCAAGAATTAGGTTTGGCTTGCGCTTTACTTCGACGTACCCTCGTTTCATACAAGTGGCTCTTCCGGGTTTAACGGGATTTTTTAACGCAAAGCCGCAAAGTTGCCAGGGCACAAAGAAAAACCCGTTTATTTCTTAGCGGCTTTGCGCCTTAGCGTTAAGGATTTTCACACTCAATCTGGTAGAGCCATATAAGTTTACACTGATTTGGGAAGCGGCGTTCCGCCTGGCTGAAATAGGTTTGGCAAGGGTAGCCTCTAATCCGCGAAGCGCGCCAACTTTGGATCAAAGGTAGTGGGCGGATTAGAGAGAGCGGCTACTCAAACTTCCAGGAGCAGATTGCACCGAATCAAAAGACCTGACAACTTGAGGAACGTCGCCAGGCCTCTTAGCACTTGCTTTGCGTTCTTTGCGCCTGTGCGCTTTTCGTTCACGCGGCCAGAGGCAACGGCAGGAACACATCAGACTGGCTCTTTTTGATAGACACGCGCCCACTTGAGCGCATGAGAACGATGACAACGGGCTTATCGCGCTTTGGCCGCTTGTTCAACATTTGCAAATTGATCAGACTCAATTCGGGGTCGTCCTCCGGCAGGATGACCAAACGAAAACTGGCCGGTAAGCGATCCAGCATATCAGGGTTCTCGAAAAGGTAATTGTTGAACGCAGTTTGAAGATCGAGATTGCGCTGAACAATATCGTCCTCAGTCAATCCTGCTTTTTTGACTCGTTTAGCCATCGTTCGTACCTTTCGCACTAAAACTTCCAGTTCTGAGAAATATCGCGCTGGGCGTAAGTGAAGGCGCGGTTGAAATCCAGATTTAGCTCGATCTTCGTTTCTGGCCGGTTCGGGCGCATCGTGTCCGAGTGCGCAAAGCCGTGAGTGGTGTTCTCTTCATTCTTCCTCCACCTCTCTCGCCAAAAACCACCCGCCCTTCCGCTTGTCGGCATCCTTCGGCTCGCGGTCGTAATATAGCTCAAAGAGGCGGCCACCCTCGACGCGCACCCGGAAGTAGTCACGGCCCACGCCCCACGAGCCGCGAATGGTTGCGCGGGCGGCGTGGGCCGGTTGCATGTTTCGCGCCATCCGGCCCCGCCGCTTGAAGTCGTGCCACTCAGCCAGCATCTCGACAATGCGGTAACTCTCCCCGCGCCACGTAAACCCGTTCGGGCAAGGCGGCTTCTTCTCCAGCGCCGGTTGCTCGTCGAAGCGGGCTTCGATGGGTTCTTCGATGAAGTGCAGGGCTTTCATATCAGGTTCGGGCTAACAATAGTGAACAGTGAACAATGGGCAGTGAATAGTGGCTACTGATAACTGATAACTGTTCACCGTTCACTGTTCACCGAATCCACTCCAACGTCCCCAACGTCTCCACCGGAATCATCGGCGTCAGGCCGCTGCCGTCCGGGTTCATCACGTAAACGCCGCTGGCGGCGATGAAGGCCAGGCGCGAACCGTCGGGCGCAAAACTGCCATACATGCCCGTGTCGTAAATCTTCGTCAGCCGGGTGAGGGCGGTGGCATCGAGCGAGACTCGCCACCAGTCGGAAGGAACGTTGTGAGCCGAGGCGGCTTCCACCCCAAGCAAACGGTCGAGCCAGGAGAGGGCGGGCGCGGGCGTGGACTGGTAGGCCGGGCCTTCGCCGACAGCACTGAAAAGGATCGCCTCGCCGTCAGGCATCCACAAATGCGCGTCCACCGCCTGAAACGTGCCGGGCGGAATCACGGGCCGCGCGTTTTGGCCGTCGGCCTCGGCCACGTAGAGATCGTTGTTGAAGGTCTGCAAGTCGAACGACAGGTAAGCCAGCTTCGAACCGTCGGGCGAGAGGCGCGGCCAGATGGCATTGTCCACCAGCACTTCCGGCGAGCCGCCGAGAGCCAGCCGCTCGACCGTGTAGCGAAACGTGTTGCCGCTCTCGCCTTTGAGCGGAATGAAATGCGCGTAATAAATGTATTTGCCGTCGGGTGACCACGAGGGCGTGAAGTACGACTCTTGTGGGTCAGTGCGCTCCAGCATGGGCGCGGGCGTGGCCGAGGCGTCGGCGGGCATGAGGTAGAGGCTGGTGTAGCCAAATTGAATCTGGCCCTCGGGCGGCGGCGGGGCGTAAGCCAGCACAATTTGCGAAGCGTCGGGCGAGACTGCCGCCGCTGTGAGCCAGGCGTTCTCCGGCGGTTTGAAGAGCGTGACTCGCGCCCCGGTGGCCAGGTTGACTCGCTCGACTCCGCTCACGCCCTGCGTAAACAACAGTTGGCCGCTGAGATTGAGGCCTGCCCAGGCCGGGCCAGCCGACGTGGCCGGGGGAAGCGCCGAGGCCGGGGTGGCCGCCACTTGAACAGGGGCGGTCGGCCCGGGAGTCACGTCCGAAATTTGAATTGAGCAGGCCGCCAACATCACGGCCAGCAAGAGGCTAATCGCTTTTACTTTCATCTTTGCTTTCTTCTTTCTGTTGATCCCGGTTCCGGTCGCCCAGAGCCAGGGCAATGAATAAAATGATGGAGACGATGAAGCAGACGACGTAAATCACTTCGTCCCAAAAGCCGGTTGCGCCGTGCAGGAGTTGGGGAGAGTACATCATGGAGCGAGCGTCCTCATATAGTTGACGATGTGCCAGAGTTGTTCCTCGGTGAGGGCCTGACCGAAGGCCGGCATCACCGAGCCGGGGTAGCCGTTGCTGATCCACTCGAAGAGCTTGCCGTCGGTGTGAACGCCGGGCACGGCGTGGAGTGAAAGGTCTGCCGGGCGCGGGTTTAGGGTGAGGCCGACAGGGCCGTCGCCTTTGCCGGTTTCGCCGTGACACGGCACGCACAGCGTCGTGTAATATCCCTTGCCTTCGGCTACCGAGTCGGCGTTGGCGGCGACGGGGTTGATGCGGCCCGTTTGCTCGGCCGGGGCCGGGCGGTAGAACACGGCCACGCTGGCCAGGGCCAGGGCCACGCCCGGCAAAATGCCAAGCCAAATGTATTGCGTCCGCCGGCCCGGCAAGCCGCTAAAGGCAAAGATGTAGGCCAGCGCCGCGCCCAGCAACAACCCGCCCGCAATCCGGTTCCAGGGGTAACTTTGCCCTGCCGTTGCCGGGCGCAAGTCCACATTGAAGTTGGCGAAGGTGTCGAACTGGCCCTCGCGCCGCACCACCGCCTGGGCCTGCCACTGTTCGGCCAAATTTAAATTTGAAGCGCGCACGGTGTACTGGCCGTTTCCTTTCGCCGTTAGCGCCACTTCGCTGGGCGGCAGTTTGCCGGAAGCTGGCGTAAAGCGAAGGAGGACGTCTTTGGTTTCGTTCACCGGTTGGCCGCCGGCAGTGAGGGTGAGGGTGAAGTTGTTGATGCCGATCCGGTTCGGGGTGATGTTGAGGGCGATCGCGAGATCGTCGGCTTTGGCTGAGGCGTTGAAACCGGTCGGGGCCGTCGCCACGCGCGCCGGGGGAACCGAGGTGAGCAGGCCCACGCTGAGGAACAGAGTCACGCCCAACGTGATCTCGCTGGTGATGATTTTGCGGAAGCGATCGGCCAGGGCCAGACCTGACAGGTCTTCAGCCGCCGCCAGCTTCATGGCCGGGCTGACGCCCAGCAGGTTCACCGCGCCGATGGCGAGCATGGGCAGGAGGAGAATCAATTTGACGATGAGCACCCGGCCATAAAACGAATTGTTGAGGGCCTCGAACGAGCCGATCCGCAGGACGCTGGCGTACAAGCCGGTGAGGACGAGCACGCCCACGCTAAGCAAGGCCACGGCCGAGAAACGCGGGATGAGGCGGGCGGTGAGCCGGGTTCGTAACTTTGAGTCGAGCGAGCGCGCCGACCACATCCCGGCCACAAAATGGGTCAGGCCGCCCACCCAGGCTGAAGCCGCCGCCAGATGAAGCCAGTCGGCGGCCACCGGCAAGAACGGGTCGGGGTCGGCGGCGGCGTGACTGCCGAGGGCGATGGTGAGCAGAATCAGGAGCGAGATGCCGAAGGCGATCCAGCGTTCGCGATCAGTTTTTGCGGTTGGCAGGATGCCGACGACGGCCAAAGCCAGCGCCGCCCTTGCGATCCACAACACGCCGAAGCGGGTGGTGAACAGCACAGTGTTGACGACACTGTCCCAGGGCAGGGCGATCTCGGTTCCGGCGGCTTGCCCGGCCTGCACCAGTAAGCCAACGATGTTGGCGACGAGGACGAAGGCAATTGAAAGCGTGGCCAGACTGCGCCACACTGATTGATTAGGATCGGACTTGCGGGGGTTGACGGCCTGATAAGCAGGTTTCCAAACGAGGAGGATAAAAAGCGTGCCGCCTGCAAGCGCGGTCGCCGAGATGTACAACAACCACTTGGCGATCACTTCGCCGATTGAGATGTTCACCTGGCGGCTGGCTTGCGCCGCCGAGGAGAGCGCCGCAACGTCCACGTCCCCGACGGCGAACGGGAATGCGCCCTCGGTCACGTGGCCGTCCACTGCCGAGAGCACTTTCCAGACGACGGTGTAGACGCCGTCGGGCAGGGAGCGGAGCGAGACGATGAGACGGGTTGGGTCGGCGGCGTCCACCCGCGAGTCGGCGTTGTCCCGCCGGACGCCGTTGGAGTCCAGCACTTGAATCTCGCTGAAGGAGGGTTCAAGCGCTTCGCTAAACGTCATTTCGATCTGGGCCGGGGCGCGGTCGAGGGCTGCGTTGGCTTCGGGCGAGGACTGCACGAGTTCGGCGTGGGCGAAGACAGGCGCGACAATCGTTAGAGTGAGAGTCAGAGTTAGCGTGAGAGCAACGAGGCGGAGTTTCATAAAAGGGGTAAATGGTGTAGAGCGAGTTGTCAACTCGCTCTACTGATGACTACTTGCGGCGCATAAAGACGAAGACGCCGAGCGCAAGGCCTACGACGACCACGCCGCCAATTGTCAAGATGATCGGCAGATTGGATGCGCCGGTTTCGGTTCCTTCGGCGATTGGGGCCGCCTCGCCGGGTTCAACTTCTTCCGGCTCCACCTCAGCGTTCACCTCGGCTTCGCCGAAATCGCCGGCCAGCTTGCCGGTGATTTTGAGGGTGTAGAGGCCGGGACGGTCGGGCGTGAAGGAAGCTGTGAATTGACCTGCTTCGCCGTCATGTAATGGTTGAAGAGTGAGTGGAATGGTCTGGCCGCCGTACACAAGCTCCAGCTTCAGGCCAGAGACATCCACGTGAAAGTCGGATTCGTGGCCGTGTGTCTCAGCCGAGTCTAGGCCCGACACAGTTGGCTCGCCGGAATCGCTTGAGCCTTCGACGGTGATCACCGCCTGGCCCGATTCGCCGAACTCAGCATGATCGGAACCGGCCAGGGCGACTCTGAGCGTGTGTGATCCGTTGGACAAGCCGTTGACAGTGAGGGCCGTTTGATCCACCGGGGCCATGACCAACTCTTTGTCGTCAACGTAGAGATGCCAGTGAATGCCTTCGGCGTGTTCGTCCAGGCCTTCGAAGCTGACGTTGACCTCAAACGAGGCGCCGGTGACAGTTTCGCCGTCGGCGGGGCCGACGAGGTGGACAGCGCCTTCTGTTGCCGGTTGAGCGGCCTCGGCCTGGCCGCTGATGTTGATGATGATGGCGTTCTCTTTGCCAGAGACGGGCGGCTCGTCGAGCCAGCCGTATTCGATGGTGTAGTTGCCGGCGGTGACGCCTTCGTGAGCCAGCGCGGCTAACGGGGTGATCAGTAATGCAAACAGGGTGAGCGTGGTAATAACACGCTTAGAAAAGCGAAACATGATAGAAAAGCCTCCTTCAGGAAATGAAATGGAAATCAGGGAAACTTAGATGGAGGCGCTGAGTCGGGGCGGCGGAGGCTCCAGGGCTGGTGTCCAGCCGTGAGCAAAGCTTGAATGGTCGGCAATGGGCCGCCACAAGTTGCCGGTGGCAAGCAGGGCGATCAAGGCGTGGGCAGGAACCAGGGAGAGGGTAGCCACGGCGGCCAAACCGGCGCTGAACAGGTCGTCGAGGTAGTCATGGCCGTGATCACGGTCAGGGTCGCCGCTAGGGTGAGGGTGGTGGATCTGAACGTCGGCCATCAGCCAGCACGGGCAGAGGCCGGGCTGGGTAAAGGTGGTGAGGCCGACGAGCAAAATAAGGAGAATGATGGTCGGGCGGGGCATACCCTGAGATTATACCGCAAGCGGTATAATCTCTCTGGAGGCGCAATTGGGTGTCGGATGTCACCCTGTTATTTGGAGATTCAACACTTCATTGCTCACGGCAGGCGGGTATATTTTTGTACATCTGAAAAACTGTTCAGATACTAAAGATGCCGACTTCTCAATACCACAACTCCACATTGCCTGCTGATCAGGCCGACTTTGTGGCCCAGACCTTTGCCGCGCTTGGCGACCCGACCCGCGCTCAGATTGTATTTACGCTGACTCAAGGGGAGCGGAGCGTCAATGCGCTCGCCGAGATGACAGGGGTATCGCCTTCGGCGGTATCACATCATTTGGCGCGTTTACGAAATATACGACTGGTTAAGGCCCGACGAGCCGCTAATCAAGTGTTTTATTCTGTAGATGATGCCCACGTCGCCAATCTCTTCCGCGAGGCGCTTTACCACCTGGATCACGTCAAGCGCAATCTCCCGGATCATGATCCGGACCAAATTTAGGAGCGATACCTGATATGAGTCATCAATCTCACGACCATTCACATCCCCATGATGATCATGAGGGCCACCATCATCCTCAAAGCGCTCATGAGCACGAACACCGTTCGGGCTTGTGGGACTGGTTGAGGCGCCTCTTTCAGCCTCACTCCCACAGCCATCACGAAGCGGCGCTCGATCCCGCGCTGGCCGACAAACGCGGCATTTGGGCGCTCAAGCTATCACTGGCCGGGCTGTTGGTGACCGCACTATTTCAGGTAGCCGTGGTAGCTATCAGTGGCAGTGTGGCTTTGCTGGCCGACACGGTTCACAATTTTTCGGATGCGTTGACAGCCATCCCTCTCTGGCTGGCGTTCACCCTGGCCCGCCGCGCCCGCAACCGCCGCTACACTTATGGTTATGGCCGGGCGGAGGACATAGCCGGAGCGTTCATCGTCTTGATGATCTTTGGCAGTGCGTTGGTGGTGTTTTATGAGTCGATCCAAAGGATTGTTCACCCGCAACCCTTGAGCAACCTGGGTTGGGTGACGGCAGCAGCCATCATCGGTTTTCTGGGCAATGAACTGGTGGCGGTCTTTCGGATCAAGGTAGGGCGCGAAATCGGTTCGGCGGCCCTGGTAGCCGATGGCTTGCACGCCCGCGCCGACGGTTTTACCTCGCTCGGCGTGTTAGCCGGAGCGGTGGGCGTGTGGCTGGGCTTTCCACTAACCGATCCGCTGATCGGCTTTGTCATTGGCATTGCCATTCTGGCGGTTGTGTGGAATGCGGCGCGGGATATGTGGCACCGGATGATGGACGCAGTTGACCCAACGCTCCTTGAGCGGATAGAAGCCACCGTTCGGCCTGTGCCTGGTGTGCTGGATGTGCACGATGTTGCTTTGAGGTGGGTGGGGCATCGCCAACGCGGAGAATTGCATGTAATCGTGAACTGCCAGTTATCAACCGTCGAAAGCCACCATATTGCCGAAGAAGTTCGGCATGTGCTATTTCACGCTCTACCGGCGCTGGCCGAGGTCACTGTTCATGTTGACCCATGCGAGTGTGACGAAACGAGAAACTACCACCCGACCGAGCATCACGTTCAGAGGGCGTAAGCGTAAATAGCTTTGCATTATGGCAGTTAACTCTTTCGGAACAGTCTGCTGGTGAGCCAGGCTACGATGAAACAAGCGGTGCAGATGAGGACGATGGCCGCGCCTGAAGCAATTGAAATGTAATACGACAGGTAGAGGCCGACGAGGCCGGAGCCGCCGCCGATGACGGCGGCGATGAGCATCATGCGCGAGAGGCGTTTGGTGAGCAAAGACGCGGCGGCGGCGGGGGTGAGGAGCATGGCCGTCATCAAACCGGCGCCGATGGTTTGCAGGGAGACGACGACGGTGACGGCAACCAGCACGAGTAGAAGATAGCGAAGTTGCTCGGCAGGCAGGCGCAGGCTGGCGGCGTGAGTCGGGTCGAAGGAGATGATGACGAGTTCTTTGTAGAAGGCGGCGATGGCCAGGACGACAGCGCCGCCAAAACCGGCGATGAGAAGCAAATCGTTGTTGGTGATGGCCAGAATGTCGCCGAAGAGGATGTGGGTCAGGTCAACGCTGTAACTGCGGATGGTGCTCATGAGGGCGATGCCGAGCGCAAACACGCCGGCGAAGATCACGCCGATAGCCGTGTCTTCTCGTAAACGGCCTCCGCGAGTGACAGCGCCAATGCCGAGCGCGGTGAGGATGGCGGCGGCCATTGCGCCCAAAAACAGCGGGCCGTTTGCGCCGCCGATCAAATAGGCCACAGCCACGCCGGGCAAAATGGCGTGGGCCAGCGCGTCGCCAAAGAAGGCCATGCCGCGCAAGACGACGAAGGAGCCGACGACGGCGCACACCAGGCCGACCATGAGGGCGGCGGCCAGGCCGCGAAGCATGAAGGCGTATTGCAAAGGTTCAAGCAGGAAGTTCATAAAAATCAGAGTTTCACCAGTTTTGCGCCGATGATGTTGGGCAGTTGGCGCAGGGTCTCCAGGGCCGGGGCTGGAATGGGCGAATCCAGGTTGATAAAAGAGACGGCCCGGCCTCCGGGCCGGTCGCGCCCGTAGCGCCACTCGCCAATGTTGACTCCGTGCGCGCCCATCAATGCGCCCACCTGGCCGATCACGCCGGGCACGTCTTCGTTTTCCAGCACCAGCACGTAGCCTTCGGGGTTGGCGTCAATGCGGAAGGTTTCGTACTGCACCAGCCGCGGCTCGCCGCCGGCGAAGATCACCCCGGCCAGGGTGCGCGAGCCACCCGGCCAGTGCGCCCGGCACGAAAGCAGGTTCGGATAATCCACCAGTTCCAGCGAGCGGGTCTGAGTAGTCTGGATGTTTTGCTCGTAGGCGATCACCGGCGCGCTCACGTAATTCACTGTGCGCTCGTCCACCGGGCGGAGCATGCCCTTGAGCAGGGCGGCGGCCACGGGCCGCACCAGCCCCTGCAAGCCGTCGCCCAGTATCTCGATCTCCACGCGGTTGATCGCGCCGCCGGCCAACTGGCCCTGCACCTTGCCCAGCTTCTCGGCCAATAGCAAATAAGGTTTGGCCGTCACGTAGTCAGCGCCGGGCCGGAACGGCAGGTTGACGACGTTGCGGTAGTCGTCGCCGCGCAGGGCGGCCAGCGCGTCTTCGGCGGCCTGGCGCGAGGTGGCCGTTTGCGAGTCGAGGGTGTTCTGGTTGAGGTGGGGCAGGACGATGACGTTCGGGTGCATCACCAACGGGTGACCCGGCGACGGCGGCTCAACCTTGAGAAAATCCAGAGCCGCCCCGGCCACTTTGCCGCCGTCTAGCGCCTCGAGCAAAGCCGTCTCGTCAATCAAACCGGCGTGGGTGCAATTGACGATCCGCACCCCCTCTTTCATTTTTGAAAACGCGTCATGATTTAGAATGTCCGCCGTCTCGGGGGTGAGCGTGGCGTGAAGTGAGATGAAATCTGACCGGGCCAGCAGTTCGTCAATGCCGACGATACTCACCCGTTGCGTCCGGGCGTGGCCCTCGTCAATATAAGGGTCGTAGGACAAGACTATCATCCCGAAGCTTTGAGCGCGGGCGGCCACCTCCCGCCCGTGCCGCCCGTAGCCGATGATGCCCAGCGTCTTGCCATGCAGTTGCACGCCCATCAATTCGTAGCGCCGCCATTCGCCGGCGCGCAGGCTGGCGTAACCTTTGGGAATGTGGCGGGCCAGGGCCAGCATCATGCCCAGGGCATGCTCGGCCAGGGCAATCACGTTGGCGTCTGGCACGTTGATGACCATGATGCCGCGCCGGGTGCATTCGTCGAGATTGATGTTTTCCCACGAGGCGCCGGCCCGGGCTACAACTTGTAAGTTCGGCGCGTTCGTCAGCAGTTCTCGATCCACTCGGGTGATGGAACGGACGATGAGGGCGTGAGCGTCTCGCGCCGCTTCGAGCACTGCCTCTCGTTCGGCGAACGGCCCGGCCAGAGTCACATCCTCTGCTGAGCGCAAGACGGCCCAACCGGAGTCGCTGAGGTGATCAGAAATGACGATTTTGAACATGCAGAACCGCGTCGGCAAAATGTTTTTGCATTTCGAGGTCGTTGAAGAGAACGTCGCCCTGCTCGATCTGGGCCAGGCCTTCGGTGTACAAGCTCGCCCAGACTTGGCCGCGCCGGGAAGCCAGCCGCCCCAGCGCCAGCGGCAGAAGCGCGGCCAGACCGCCGCGCTGGATGTAGAGCGGCGACTCGCGGGCGACCCGCTCGCGATAGGCCGCTCCGCCGAAACCGACAAACAACTCGACTTCAGAACGGGCCTCCAGATCGGAAAGTCCGTCGCCGACGAGCATGGCCCGCCCGGCATGATTGGCGCGAATGGCTCGAATCATCAAGTTCTTGCCGCCGGTTCCGGTCAATGGACTCTCGCGCACATTAAGATAGTTGGCCTGCGGGTTGTGGCCGCCCGGCTGTTCCCAGTAGCGCCACCATTGCCCGGCCAGTTGATCGTATTCCATGTCTACCGCGTAGATGTTCTCGCGCGGGACACCGAGCCACACGCCAAAGTCGCGCACCGGCTCGATCAGCCCGCCGCTGACGATGAACACTTTGCAGTTAAGTTCTTGCAGGGCCTCGATCAGTTTGGCCGCGCCGGGGATGACGTGCTGGCGGTAGATGCGCCGGATGTGATTGACCTGGGCGCGGGTGGGGTTGGAAATATCGAGACGGTGGCTGTAGACCGACTCCAACGGGATTTCGCCGTCCATCGCCCGTTTCGTCAACGCGGCCACGTCTTCCACGCTGTCGGTCAGGCGAGCCAACTCGTCAATGCCCTCGACGGCGGTCAGGGTGCTGTCACAATCGAAAATGATCAGGTCGGTGGCGGGCCAGATGGCAGGCAGTTGGGTCATGCTGGTTTGGCTACGGGCAACAATCGTCCGCCGTCACCGTCACCGGCTGGCCGTTTTGCCAGAAGGTGAGGCGGCCACCGTAGGCGGCGGCCAGGCGTTCGGGTGTGAGAACGGATTCAGCCGGGCCGTCGGCGACGAGGCGATGATTGAGAAGAATCAGGCGATCAAAGCGAGTCGTCGCCATTTCCAGATCGTGAGTCGAGAGCAGGACGGTGACGCCCTGCTCGCGCAGATGGTCGAGAATGTTGAAGATGGCGTTCTGGGCTTCCACGTCCACGCCGCCGAAGGGTTCGTCGAGTAGAAGCACGTCGGCGCGCTGGGCCAGGGCGCGGGCGATGAAGGCGCGCTGTTGCTGGCCGCCGGACAGATCGCCAATGTGGCGCGATGCCAGCTCGGCCATGCCCACCTGCGCCAGCGCCTCGTGGGCGGCCTCGCGGTCGGCGCGGCCCGCTCGCCGCAACCAGCCGATCTCTTTCACCCGGCCCATCAGCACCACGTCCATCACCGTCACCGGGAAGTTCCAGTCCACCGCC
Organism: Chloroflexota bacterium; assembly: GCA_016197225.1. Lineage (NCBI taxonomy): Bacteria > Bacillati > Chloroflexota > Chloroflexota bacterium. The sequence goes on along the minus strand of JACPWC010000060.1, from coordinate 12,644 downwards.
TCGCGTTGCGGCACGTAGCCGATGGAGGGGCAATCGCCGGCGTGGTGCGAGTGGCCGTGCACCAGCACGTCGCCGGTCAGGTGCGGCATGAGGCCGACGATGACTTTGAACAGGGTGGACTTGCCTGCGCCGTTCGGCCCGACGACGGCGGCCCGCTCACCTTGAGCAATTGTGAAGTGAATATCGTCGAGGGCGCGCTTGCCGTTGTAGCTGGCCGAGATGTCGGTGAGGTGGAGGGCGAGAGTTTCCATATTGAAGGACGATGGGCGACAGACGATGGCAGACTCTTCGTCCTTCGTCTGTCGTCTGTGGTCTATTTGCCAAGCTCGGTCACGATGGTGATGACGTTGTAGCGCATCATATCGAGGTAGGTTGAGCCGTCACTGCCGGGGCGGCCCAGGGCGTCGGTGTAAAGTTGCGGGGCCAGAGTCACGCCGGCCTCGGCGGCGACCTGGGCCATGAGCTTCGGGTTATGAACGTTCTCGGCAAAGATGGCCGGCACGCCAACGGCCTTGATCTCGTCCACCAGCGCCGCGAGGTCTGAAGCCGACGGGTCGGCGGTCTCGGTGCTGGCCGACTCCAGCGCCGCGCCGACGATCTCGAAGCCGTATCGTTCGGCAAAGTAGCCGAAGGTGTCGTGCGAGGTGACAAGCTTGCGTCTGGCCTCCGGCAGAGTTTTCACCTGCTCAAATATCCACGTATCCAGTTCCTGCAATTTGGCAATGTAAGCTTCGGCGTTGGCGGCGTAGGTTGCGGCGTTGGCCGGGTCGGCCCCGGCCAGGGCGTCACGAATGTTCCGCGTCATGTGAATGACATTGGCAACGCTGTGCCAGACGTGCGGATCGGATTCGCCGAGGCTGTGCCCCGGCTCTTCCGGCGTCATGCGCGGCTCAATGCCATCGGTCACTACAACCCGAGTCGCTTTTGAATCGGATGAAGCGTAAAGATCGTCCAGCCAGGGTTCAAACTCAAGGCCGTTTTCAAACACGACGGTTGCCCCGATCAAAGCGGCGCCGTCTGCCGGGCTGGGGGCAAAGGTGTGAGCGTCGCCGTCCGGCCCCACCAGAGTCCGCGCGTCAACTTTGTCGCCGCCCACGTTCTGCGCCAGGTCGCCCAAAATGCTGTAAGTGGCAATGACGTTGAGCTTGCCGCTGGCCGGTTCGCCGAGGGGGTTGCCGCAGGCGGCGAACAGGAACGACAACAAGCTGAAGACGAGAATTGTGGCTCTACCGGGTCTGGCGTGAAAAGACATTTTGGACGCGGATGAACGCTGATTTTCGCGGATAAAAAAGAAAAATCCGCGTTCATCTGCGTGAATCCGCGTCCCATTTCCCGTTAAAGTCGGGAGACCCAGAATTGTTTTGCGAATCATGGCTTTCCTGAAACTGAAAACGATTTTCAATACCCGGCAAAAAAAAGAGAGGCTACTTGCAATTCGGACACAGGCCGAACAATTCCAGCCAGTGACTTTCAACTTTGAATCCAGTGCGTCGTTGCACGGCCTTGAGCAGGTCGGCCAGGTCGCAGTTGTCGAACTCGGTCACGGCGTGGCACTTCTCGCAGATGACGTGGTGGGCGTGGCCCTCGCTGGCCGGGGCGTACGAGTGACAGCCGTCGGTTTGATGCACTTTGCGAATCGAGCCACACTCAACCAATGCTTCGAGGGTGCGATAGACCGTCACCAGCCCTGTGCGGGCGTGCATCTTTTTGGCGCGGGCGTGAATCTCCGCCGGGCTGAGGCTGGCCCCGGCTTCGGCGATGACTTTGAGCACTGCCCGGCGCGGCTGGGTGAGCTTGTAGCCGCGAGCGGCGAAGGCTTCGACGAGGGAGGTTTCGGTAAGCACGAGTGATGGTCAGCCTTTGAGACACCAAGTGTCGCTTCGCGAAGACACTTGGTGTCTCAAAGGCTAATTGAAAACCGTTTTCAATACGGCAGAGAGAATATCATGCGCCGGCGAAGGCTGTCAAGGCATCCAGGCCGGCGAAACCGCGTCCTTCGCCAGCAGGCGCGGCGTGCCGCCGTTCACCGGCCAGACCATGATCTCCGGCGCGGCCTCGGGCGTGTCCAGCTTGATGCGTTGAAAGACGATGGCCTGTCCCCAGGAATCCCAGCGATAACTGTCGTTGGTGTAATTCTTGTCGTCGGTGATGGCTCGCGCTTCCGAGCCGTCGGGATGCATCAGCCACAATTGCTTGCCGGCGCCGTCTTTGGTTCGCAGGCCCAGCACCACCCACTGGCCGTCGGGCGAGAGGGCGGGGGCGGCATAGGCCTCCCATTGTGATTCCGGGCCGAGCAGAAGCGTGAGATCGCCCGTGTTCAGATCGGCGCGATAGAGTCCGATGAATGGGGTTTCGCCCAACTGCAAATCATTGAACAACATGGCGTTGCCATCGGGCGACCACGCGCCCATTTCGCCGATGGCGGTCTTCACCACAACTTCCTGCTTCGTTTCAAGGTTCAGGGCGCGAATGCCGCCCGCCCCGGAGTCATAAAACGCTAGCCGCTTGCCCTCAGGCGACCAACTGGCGCGGTTGCCCAGCATTTGCGTGTCTTCGTAAAGCGGCGCAGTCTGGTTGGTGTTCAGGTCGAGCGTCCAAATGCGGGCCGTGTTGCGCGAGCCGGGCACGAGGCCACTGCCGATGAAGCTGTAGGCAATTCGTTGGCCGTCTGGCGACCAGGCCGGTTCGAAACACAGGTCGGGGCCGCAATTCACCAGCAATCGTCCGTTCGATCCATCGCTGGCCATTGCCCACAAGTCAATGCCATTTTGTGAATTACTGGCGGCGTAGGCGATTTGCGATCCGTCGGGCGAGACGGTGAACTCGTACACGGTTCCGCTGCCGTTTGTCAGTTGGGCCGCTTCGCCGCCCTCACTGCTGATTCGCCACAACTGGCGCGCTCCGGTGGAAGGTGAGGTGTAGACCACCCACGCCGGGCGCACACTGAAGCCCCACGACAGGTCACGCTTCATAGCCTGGCCCGATTGCGCCAACGCCCCGGCGGCCAGCCGGGCCGTGTAACGAACGCCGCGCTGGAAAAGATCATCCGGCACGAACCACAACGCCTGCCCTTCCCAGACGAAGTGGCCCGGAACGGGTGGCTCAATGCTGAATCGTTGTTCGACCGACTCGGTTTGCATCGCCTGAGCAAACTCAAGGCCAATGCGCTCTCGGCCACCCACACTGCCGCCGTCGTTCGGGTAAGTGCGGGCGGCGCGCGCGCCCACCTGATCGCCGATGACCAGCACGCCGATGATGATCAGGCCGGCGACGATCACCGCGCCCCAGACGACGACATCAAACTTGCTGAACTTCATAAGCCGGATTCAATACAAAGGCACAAGGGCACAAAATTTCTTCGAGCCTTTGTGCCCTTGTGTCTTCGTGTTCATTTCGTGCGATCATGGATAGAGGTAAGGCTGGTCGGGCGGCGGGACCGACTCGACGGACTCGGCCACGATGAGCGGAATCGAGCGCCCGTCAATCTTGGCGGCCTGAACCGAGCCGCGCACGCGCACCCAACTGTTGTCGGCCAGCCCGGCCGAGTCGGGCCACTGCACGATCACGCCCAGCGCCATCGCGTCGGCCACACAGCAGTTGACGGTGAAGCGCCCGGCCAAAAACTGTCCGCCTTGCAACCGGCTGTCGTGATAAACGAATCCGATCACGTCGGCAGGTTGGTCTTCAAACGTTTTGGGATCAGAGGCATAGTTGAAGGCGCGAATCCAGTCGAGGATGGTGCGGTCGGTCGGAGAGATGTCGAGTCTTGCCGGTTGAGCCGCCCCGGCGGTGAGGGGGGCGGTTGTGTTCACGCCCCGGTTGGCAATGGCGGCGGAACCGAGCGGCTTGGCCGGGAGCAGAACGCCGAGGAGAACCGGCAGGGCCACCACCCACAGACTCCAGACAGGGAGTCTCGGATGTTCGTGATCGTGATGATCATGGCCGTCGTGTTCGTGATGCGTTTCAGCCGTGGCTTGCTTGCGGCGCGCGAGGACAGCCTGAGCCAGGGCCAGAAAGCCCAGAGCGGCGATGAGCGTCAGGGCGGTGAAGCGCTGGTTGATGTACCAGTACAGCGTGCCCGACCAGATTTTGTACAGGAAGAACATACCGAGCGCGGCCAGGATGAGGGCTTGAAGAGAGCGATACATTCTTAGGGACATATCTTGGCAACACGAAGACACCAGGGCGTGAAGACACAAAGTTTTCTTGGTGTCTTTGCGCGCTACGCGTCGTGCCTTCGTGTTTTCACCAGGTCGTGTTCAAGTTGATAAAGACGGAAGCGAGAATAATCATGACCAGCGGCAACAGGATCAGATAGACGACGGCCCGACGTTTGAAGACGCCGAGGAACATAATCGTGCTCTTGATGTCAACCATCGGGCCGAAAACAAGAAAGGCCGTGATGGAACCGGTGGTGAACGTTCCGGCGAAGGCCAGGGCGATGAAGGCGTCAACGGTGGAGCAGATGGAAAGGATGACGGCCAGGACGATGAGGGCCAGCACCGAGATCACCGGCCCGGCGCTCACGGCCAGCAGAGCCGAGCGCGGCACGATGACCTGGGTGAGGGCGGCCAGCAGCGCGCCGATGATCAGATAACGCCCCATCTCAAAGAACTCGTCTACGGCCACAGTGAGGATTTGCGGGATGCCGTCGCGGAGGGAGGGGCGGCTACCCCCACCCCCGACCCCCGCCTGCGCGCCGTTCGAAACAGCATCGAACAGGGGAGGGGAGTGGAGGCCGGAGGGCAATAACAACTGCTCAGGCTGTTTTTGGGTGGAGAAGATCAGGCCGGTGATCGTCGAGATGACCAGGGTGAGGCCGAGGCGCAGAAACAAAATTTTGCCGACGCCAAAGGCGGCAATAGTGCTGGCAATGACGATGGGGTTGAACACCGGCGCGGCCAGCAGGAAGGCGACGCCGACCGAGAGCGGCAGGCCTTTGCTGAACAGCTTGCGGGTGAGCGGCACCACGCCGCACTCACACACCGGAAAGAACACGCCCATCGTCGCCCCCACCAGCGCCCCGCGAATCGGATCGCGTGGAATGAGGCGGGCCAGATCGTCTTTGCTCACGTACACTTCGACGATGCCGGAGGCCAGCGTGCCCAGCAACAAGAACGGCGCGGCTTCGATGAAGATGCCGAGGAAGACGGTGGTGAAAGTGGCAAGCTGATCAAGGACGCCGCTGAGCAGATTGGCATTGGCAAGCTGGCCCAGAGCCAGCCACAGGAACACGGCGGCGAGAGCAAAGGCGAAAAGGAGGATGGTTCGGCCAAAACGCGACATGGCGGACATATATACTTTTGACTCAACTGGGCTGTGTCGAGAGGTCGGTGGAAGAAGCGGGGCGAACGATGGGCGTGCCAAAGGGCGGGGTGAAAGCCGGGTCGGGGGCGCGGTTGCCGAGCAGGGCGCTCACGGCGCGGTCGAGGTGAAGCTTGCGCGGCATTCTTTGTTTGTCGGTCACATCGTCGAGGCCGCCGGTGTATCGAATCACCCCGCGCGAGTCCAGAACGAAGAAGTGCGGCGTGATTTGAACTTTATAAAGATTGGCCACATACTGGTCGGCGTCGAGGGCGATGGGATATTTGATGTGCCGGATTCCGGCCTCGTAGCGGATCTCGCTTTCCGGCTCGTTACTGCTACAGGCAACGCCCACCACCCGCACGCCCTTGCGCTCCCACGCCGCCTGCCGGTAGACGATCATGATGTCGGCCCGGCGGCTCCACGGGCACTCTGCCGACCAGAAGTGCAGAACGACCACGTTCCCGCGCAAGTCGGCCAGCACCACGCGCCCGCTGCCGGCGATGGGCAGAGCAAAGTCGGGTGCGGGGCGGTTGATGAGGTCGTTCATCTCGGCGGATATTCTAGCACAACCTCGCCCCCACCCCGGCGCGAAGCGCCGGGGTGGGGGCGAGGCCTACGGCAACCACTCCGGCAAATACCCGCCGGCCACTAACAAGCGCGGGTTCGAGCCGTCGGCGTTCACGACCCACAACTCCGGCAGGCTGGAAGGATCGGTGACATCGAAACGCATGTACACCAACTGCTTCTCGTCGGGACTCCAGACGAAGGCGCTGTAATTGCGAAGCGGCTCGTTGCTCAAAACATGCGCCTCCGAGCCGTCAGCCCGCATCAGCCACAACTGCTTGCCCGGCGTCCACTGGTCTTGCGCCAACAGCTTGCGGCCAAAGGCCAGCCACCCGCCGGACGGCGAATAGACCGGCGAAGCATCTTCAACCACGCCCTCACCCGACAAGTTTTGGGTGTGATTGGTCGCCACCGTCACCTTCAGGAGATGACTATAAAAGAGATCGGTGTGTTCTTCGTCCGGATCGTGAGTGGACTCCGGGGCGAGCGTCGGTTCGGGGGGAAAGATGATCTCCGGGTAAACGATGAACTGGCCGTCGGGCGACCACGAGCCGACTTCCCCCGAGGAGGCCGGGATGAAAGTGGTGAACCTGGCGTTGAAATCGTAAACAGCAATGGCTTGCAGAGTCCGGTTGAAGTAACTCAACCGGCCATCACGAGCGAAGCGCGGGCTTTGGGTGAGATGGGACTCATCGTCGCCCGGACTCATGAGTTGAGCCGTCTCCAGATCCAAAACCTGGACTTGCGAAGTCCCCGCTTCGGCCAGCGAGTGGCGCTCAAAGGCCAGACGCAGACCGTCGAACGAGAAGACGGGCGCGGTGCAAAGATCGTCCGGGCAGGCCAGCAGGTCGCTCACGGTTGAGCCGTCGCGGCTGATGTTGCGCAAATCGCCGCCGCCGTCGGCGCGACGGGCGACGTACACAATCTGTGTCCCATCGGGGCTGACGGCGAAATCTTCCACCCCGAATGTCTCTTTTGTAATTTGAGCCGGCTCAGTTCCATCAAACGACATTACCCAGATATTCGCCACCTCGTTCGTCTGCAACAGAAACGCCAGGCCGGGCGCGCCAACGCTGAACTCCCAACTCGACTCGACCCACAGCGGCAGGCCGCGCCCGGAGACCGCGCCCGAAGCCAGCGTGACTTTGATCGTTCCAGCCGGCCACTCGCCGCCCGGCGTGAAGCGCAAGGTGTTCGCCGACCAACTGAACACGCCCGGCATGCCTGGCTCAACCCGGAATCGACTCTCAACTGACTCGTGTTGCATGGGCTGGTTAAAGGTGATGACGATGGGCGCGAGCGACGAAGCGCCGTCACCTTCAGGAGAAAACACTGTGACGCGGGGCAGGCCGAAGAACAGGATGATGACGCCCAGCCCGACGACGATGCCGACTGCGCCCAGCGCGAGAATGCGCGGCAGGGGCGAGGGGCGGCGATAGGGATACATGGCGAAGGGATCGTAATGCGTAAAGCGTAAAACGACAAATGGGGCGCAGGTTGCGTTCTGAGTTTATTGATTTACAATTTCAGCTATGCCAGACACTGATCCGCCTGCTGACACTTCATCTTCCAACGTTACTCAGGGCGGCCTCACGACGGGCGAGGGCAGTTCGATCACGGTTGGGCAGGGCGATGTGACCGGGCGCGATAAGAATGTGGTCAACATTCACGCCGAGCCTGGGGCTACCGTCATCATCGGCGGCGCGGCCACTGCCCAGGCCGGGGCCGGTTTGCAGGCGCTGGGCGAGTTGGCCGGGCGCTCCTCTGCCGTGCGCGACGCCATCGTCGCCTTCCGCACCGAATTTCAGGAAGCCAGCCATCAAATTGACGTGCTGGGCGATTACAAAGATTTGCACGATCTCCTGCACCAGTTGGAGTTCGAGTGTTACGATGTCCTGCTGGGGGCCGCCGCCACTTTCCCCGACGACGAAGACGACAGCCTGATTAAATATCACCTCAAACTCGAAGACATCGCCGACCAACTACAGGAAGTGAACGGGCGCGGCTTCGTCGCCAGACAAGACACGGTATGGATTCAACGCCTGGCCGTCCTGCCCGCCGACCTCGACCGCGCCCTGAACACGACCGACAAGAAACTGCTGGACAACGTCTTGCGGCGCATCAAACAAACGCTGGACATCCAGCCCTCGCAGATCAACACCCGCTTGAACACCACCGCCCGCGCTCTGCGCCTGCCAGCGCTGGTGCAGGCCCTGGCTCAAGTGCGCGACAACTTGAGTGCCCAACCTGATCTCGACTCCGATAAGGTGAGCCAGTTCCACAGAGGCGTGGATGCCCTCGTCAACATCAGCGGGACGTTGACAGCGCTGATAGATGATCATGACGGCTGGCAGGCGGTGGAAGCTTTACTCAAGCGGATCGAGGACATGATGGAGGCCGACACTCAGGAGTTGGAGATGTCGTGGCCGGATTTGAAAACGATGTCGGCGCCGCTGTGCAGTCGGCGGACGGACAAACCGGCCATCGCCTTCCTGAAAGAGGCGGCTACGCTAGAAGAAACTATTGCCTCGGCCAACCCCGACCGCATCCGCAAAAGCTTTCTCAGTTACCGCACCCGCGCCGGCCAGCTTTTCTATCGCATTGACGTGGACTTGAAGCGGCTGTGCGGTGAACTGCGCAAGGTCGGCGAGCCGCTGGCCTCGGTGTTGAGGATGACTGAATGACGACACTTGACGATACCACTCGCTTTCCCTCTTTCGCCTCCCTGCGCACGGCCCATAACGACCTGCTTCAGCGTCAGCGCGAACTCCTGGGCGGCGACGCAACCGAGTCGATTGCGGCTGTCGAGTCGTTTCTCCAGCGCGGCCAGGCAACGGGCGCATTGTTGGATGCCGAGGCTGATCGGCGAGCGGCCCAGAGTTTGCTCAACTACTGGACAACGTCGTTGTATCGCCTCGGGCACGAACCGCCCGACGCCACCTTAGCCGAGTTCGATCCCCAACTCGCGCCGGAATTGCCCGACGAACTCTGCCCTTATTTGGGCCTCGACGCCTTCACCGAAACCAGGAGCGAGATGTTCTTCGGGCGGGAGCGGCTGGTGGCCGAACTAGTGAACACGTTGCGCCCCCAGACCGCGCCGGTCTCAGAGACCGGCGCAGTCTCCGAGGGGCGGCTGCTCGCCGTGCTGGGGCCGTCGGGCAGTGGCAAATCGTCGGTGGTCCGGGCGGGGCTGATTCCGGCGTTGAAAAGAGGCGGCCTCCCCGGCAGTGACGGCTGGACGTATCTGCCGCCTATCGTGCCTGGCTCGCACCCGCTAAAGACCCTAAAGGTCTCTAAGACCTTTAGGGTCTTGGAGGACGCCGAAGTCTTGCCCCATGTCCTCGTCGTGGATCAATTTGAAGAGGCGTTCACGTTGTGCCACGACGACGAAGAGCGTCAGGCGTTTGTGGATGGACTGATGGCGTTGATCGACTCCGAGGCCGGACATCGGGTTATCCTGACGATGCGGACGGACTTCGAGTCGCTGGTGGGTCGCTTGCCGGAACTTCAGGAGCGGTTCGAGGGCGCAGTGCGGCGGGTGACGCCGCTGTCGGCGGGCGAACTGCGCGAGGCGATTGAAGCGCCCGCGGCCCGCATTGGCCTGAGGTTCGAGGCCGGGGTGGTGGACGCCCTGCTCAACGACATTGTGGGTGAACCGGCGGCTCTGCCGCTGTTGCAGTTTACGTTGTTGAAATTGTGGGAAGGCCGCGACCGCAACCGGGTGACGTGGGAGACCTACAAGCAGTTGGGCGGCGGGCGGCAGGCGCTGGCCAAGACCGCCGACGCGTTTTACAGCGCCCTTATTCCCGAAGAGCAGGTGACGGCCAAACGCATCCTGCTCAAGTTAGTGCGCCCCGGCGAAGGGTTGGAAGTGACCAGCAACCGCGCGTTGCGGCTCGATCTCTATACCAAAGCCGAAGCTAGTGACCGCATTGACCGGGTGCTGAGCAAGTTTTTCCGGGCGCGGCTCTTGCGCCTGACCGAGGGCGAGACCGGGGCCAACGATCAGGTGGAAGTAGCCCACGAGGCGCTGGTGCGCAATTGGCCGCGCCTGGTGGATTGGCTGGAAGAGGAACGCACTACCTTGCGCCAACGGCAACGCCTGACTGTTGCCGCCGAAGAATGGCAGAGGTTGGATAAAGACCCTTCGGCGTTGTGGCGCGGCCTTCTGCTCGACGAGGCGGCCCGGTACGAGGATTTGAACGAATTGGAGGCCGAGTTTGTGAGCGCCGGGCGCGCGGCGGATGCGGCGGCAGAGGCAGAAAAGCGCCGCGCTGAAGAGCAAGCCCGCGAAGCCGAAACCGCGCGCAAGGTGGCCGAGGTGGAACGACGGCGGGCCGAGGAACAAACCCGGGCCGCAACCCAACTACGCCGCCGCTCGCTGTATTTGGCTGTTGCGTTGATTGCCGCTCTCGTGGCGGTGGCAGCGGCAGGAATATTTAGCGTGCAATCCACCCGGAGCGCCAACATCGCCCGGACTGCCGAGGCGCAAGCGGTTGAGCAAAAGCAAATCGCTGTTACCGCTCAAGCCGTTGCCGTTGAGCAACAACAAATTGCCGTTGCCGCTGAAGCCGTCGCCGACGAGCAACGCCAAGAAGCCCAACAGCAAACCCGCCTGGCCCGCGCCCGGGAGCTGGCTGCCCAATCCGTGGCCCAGATCAAAAATCGGTTGGATCTGGCTTTGCTATTAGGGATGGAAGCCTATCGCTATCAAAGTGGAAACTTCGACGATACGTTTGACTCGCGCGACAGCCTCCTGCGCGCCTTACAGAGCCAGCCGCGTTTACGCGCCCTTCTCCCCGGCCACACGAGTTATGTGTATAGCGTGGCCTTCAGCCCGGATGGGGCGATCCTGGCCTCCGGCAGTGACGACAGGACCGTCCGCCTGTGGGATGCCTCTGACCCAAGCGCGCCCAAGGCGCTGGGCGAGCCGCTGACTGGCCACACGGGTTCGGTGTGGAGCGTGGCCTTCAGCCTGGATGGGAAGACTCTGGCTTCCGGCAGTGACGATGGGACCATCCGCCTGTGGGATGTATCCGACCCAAGCGCGCCCAAGTCGCTGGGCGAGCTACTGACTGGCAACACGAGTGCGGTTTATAGCGTGGCCTTCAGCCCGGATGGGGCGACTCTGGCTTCCGGGGGTGGCGACAGGACCGTCCGCCTGTGGGATGTATCCGACCTAAGCGCGCCCAAATCGCTGGGCGAGCCGCTGACCGGCCACGCGGATACGGTGTGGAGCGTGGCCTTCAGCCCGAATGGGAAGACCCTGGCTTCCGGCAGTGACGACACGACCGTCCGCCTGTGGGATGTGTCCGACCCTGGCGCGCCTAAACAGCTGGGCGAGCTGCTGACCGGCCACACGGGTTCGGTGTTGAGCGTGGCCTTCAGCCCGGATGGGAAGACTTTGGCTTCCGGGAGTGATGACGCGACCGTCCGCCTGTGGGATGTATCCGACCTTGGCGCGCCTAAACAGCTGGGCGAGCCGCTGACCGGCCACACGGGTTCGGTGTTGAGCGTGGCCTTCAGCCCGGATGGGAAGACTTTGGCTTCCGGCAGTGCCGACAGAACCGTCCGTCTTTGGAATGTTTCGACTGCGCTCAACACCAGTGTGCCCGACCGAAGCACACCTAAACCGCTGGGCGAGCCGCTGACTGGCCACACGAATCGGGTGTCGAGCGTGGCCTTCAGCCCCGATGGGGCAACCCTGGCTTCCGGCAGTTTTGGCGAAATCCGCCTGTGGGACGTTTCGACTGCACCCAAGGCGTTGGGCGAGCCGCTGACCGGCCACACGAGTGCGGTGTATAGCGTGGCCTTCAACCCGGATGGGGTGATCCTGGCCTCTGGCAGTGACGACAGGACCGTCCGCCTGTGGGATGTGTCCGACCCTGGCGCGCCTAAACCGCTGGGCGAGCCGCTAACCGGCTACAGGGATTCGGTGTGGAGCGTGGCCTTCAGCCCGGATGGGAAGGCCCTGGCTTCCAGCAGTTTTGGCGAAATCCGCCTGTGGGATGTATCCGACCCAAGCGCGCTCAAACCGCTGGGCGAGCCGTTGACTGGCCACAGGGGTTTTGTGTTGAGCATGGCCTTCAGCCCGGATGGGAAGACCTTGGCTTCCGGCAGTAACGACACGACCGTCCGTCTGTGGGATGTGTCCGACCCAGGCGCGCCCAAACAGCTGGGCGAGCCGCTGACCAGCCATGCGGATTCGGTGTGGAGCGTGGCCTTCAGCCCGAATGGGAAGACCCTGGCTTCCGGCAGTGACGACACGACCGTCCGCCTGTGGGATGTGTCCGACCCAAGCGCACCTAAATCGCTGGGCGAGCCACTGGCCGGCCACTCGGGTTCGGTGTGGAGCGTAGCCTTTAGCCCCAATGGGGCGACCCTGACTTCCAGCAGTGACGACAGGGCGATCATTCTTTGGCCGCTCTCGCCGCAAGCCTGGATGGAACGCGCCTGCCGCATTGTGGGGCGCAACTTCACCCCGTCCGAATGGCGGCGATTCTTCCCGCCCGAAGAGCCTTACCGCGAGACTTGCGAACAGTGGGCGGAGGGGAAATAACAACGGATTCGCGGAATTTAACGGATCGATCCGTTAAATTCCACCCATCCGTTGTTCTCAACTCTCGTTTCGAGTTTAAGTTGTCAAAACCGAATTATCAGCCAACGAAGTGTAGATCGCAGGCGACAAACGCAAGCACGACAAGATCGTTTCCAATAATGATGGCAGAGGCGCGAGATACTTGGAGACGTTCCCTTCCATATTGACATAGTTG